>NZ_CABVDF010000013.1:0-25180 GCF_902497045.1 uncultured Blautia sp.
AAGCAACGGCGTCCTTGCATCCAATGGATGGAGAAACATTAAAGGCGGTAGATATTATTTCCAGAACTGTACAGCAGTAACAAATAAAAGAGTAAAAGATCCGTCCACAAATAAATGGGGATGGCTGGATTCCCGGGGAAGATATTCTACGGAATGGATTATCATGGATGATGCCAAGAACCGCGCCCGTTATATGGATCCAAGTACAGGATATGTGTTAAAGAACACCACCAAGACAATTGACGGAGTTAATTATCGTTTTGACAAATATGGAAACCGTGTCAGCGACAGAACAAATGAGTTCAGACAGAGCTCTTATTATCTGGAATGTGACCGTGTAAATGGTGTTATGACTATTTATACAAATTCCAAGAAAAATGTGCCTATCAAGACCGTTCGTGTTTCTGTAGGTAATCCGGGTACTCCGACACCTCTGATGACAAATGAACGAATTGACCGTGCAGACCGCTGGCAGCTTCTTATGGGACCATCCTGGGGTCAGTATGGAACTCATGTAAGAGGCGGTATTTATATCCATTCTGTAGCAAGTGGCCAGAGACATGGAAACAATCTTCCGGCAGGAGAATATCTGAAGCTTGGAAATCCGGCTTCCCATGGCTGTATCCGCTGCTGTGTAGCAGATGCAAAATGGATCTGGGAAAACTGCAATGGATCCAGAATCAGGATTTTTGACGGAAAGTACAATGCTAATGAAACATTTAAGGGACCTCTTGGAAGAAATCCGCTGACACCATTAAGAGGAAGCGGAACTTTCGATCCTACGGACCCGGAATATAATTAATAAAAAGGAAAAAGGAGGCTGTTGCAAAGCTGTTCCGAAGAGAGACATTTTATATCAATCTAAGGCTACAGGAAGAGTAACAGCCTCTTCTCAGGAGGAAAAGTAATATGAGAACATATCTGGTAACAGGCGGAGCGGGATTTATTGGATCCAATTATATCCACTACATGTTTCAGAAATATGACAATGAGATCCGCATTATCAATGTGGACAAGCTGACTTATGCAGGAAACCTGGAAAATCTGAAAGACGTTGAAAACAGAGAAAACTATACTTTTGTAAAGGCAGATATCTGTGACAGCGAAGCCATTATGAAGATTTTTGATGAAAATGATATTGACCGTGTTGTTCATTTTGCAGCGGAAAGCCATGTAGACAGAAGTATCCGCAATCCGGAAGTGTTTGTAAAGACAAATGTACTGGGAACTCTGGTTATGCTTAACGCAGCAAAATCTGCCTGGGAGCTTCCTGACGGAACCTTTAAACCGGACAAAAAATTCCTTCACGTTTCTACAGATGAGGTGTATGGCTCTCTTGAGGATGAGGGGGAATTTTTCTATGAAACCACTCCATATGATCCGCACAGCCCTTATTCTGCAAGTAAGGCATCTTCAGATATGCTGGTGAAATCTTATATGGATACCTATAAATTCCCGGCGAATATTACAAACTGCAGCAATAACTATGGACCATACCAGTTCCCGGAAAAGCTGATTCCGCTGATCATCAATAATGCTCTTCAGGGTAAGAAGCTTCCGGTATACGGAGACGGCAAAAATGTTCGTGACTGGCTGTATGTTATGGATCACGCAAAGGGTATTGATATGGTTCAGGAAAAAGGACGTCTTTTTGAAACCTATAATATCGGCGGACATAATGAAAAGCAGAATATCCAGATCATCCATATTATTCTGGATACTCTTCAGGAGATGCTTCCGGAAGGAGATCCAAGAAGAGAACTTGTCAGTGAAAATCTGATCACCTATGTAGAAGATCGTAAGGGTCATGACCGTCGTTATGCCATTGCTCCGGATAAGATCAAAGAAGAAGTAGGCTGGTATCCGGAAACATGTTTTGAAGACGGTATCCGCCTGACTATTAAGTGGTTTTTTGAAAATGAGGACTGGATGAAAAATGTAACAAGCGGAGATTATCAGAAATATTACGAAGACATGTACAAAACAAAATAATGTTTTCTGAACAGGGATTTGCCCGGACAACGGCAGAGATCCTGACGGAAGTCTGTGTGCTGCAGTTTAAGGTAATGCCGGAACTGCAGCATTGTTTTTTTGTTTAAGAGGGATAAGACTGTCTGAGGATAACATACAAAGCGGATTTTGAGACACTTTAAAATCCTGTGGAAAGACAGGCGATAAAATGATAAAATATAAGACAGAACAGAAATGAGGGTGTTTAAAATGAAAAAGATTGTGATCATTGGAGCCAATGATTTTCAGAAACCTTTGATACAAAAAGCAAAAACAATGGGATATGAGACCCATGTATTTGCCTGGCGGGAAGGTGCCACAGGTGCAGAAGATGCAGATTTCTTTTATGAGATCAGTATTACGGAAAAAGATCAGATCCTGGATATATGCAGAAAGATACAGCCGGATGCAGTGGCAACCATAGGATCGGATCTGGCAAATATTACAGTTCAGTATCTGGCAGAAAAATTAGGACTTCCCGGAAACAGCAGGGAGTGTATCCAGAATTCCACCAATAAAGCGTCTATGCGTCTTGCTTTTCAGGCGGCTGGTATTCCGGTACCGTTTTTTAAAACAGTAGAAGAGGGCGAAAAGTACAGTCCACAGTCATATCCTGTGATTGTGAAGCCTACGGACCGTTCCGGAAGCAGGGCGATCACTAAAGTATATAAGGAAGAAGATCTGGCGGGCGCTGTTTTTAGCGCTGCAGCTCAGTCCTTTGAAAAAAAGGCGATTATAGAGGAATATATAGAGGGGGCAGAGTACAGTGTAGAGACCATAAGCTATGAGGGCCGTCACACCTGTCTTGCCGTTACAAAAAAATATACCACAGGAAGTCCTCATTATATAGAAGTGGCTCATATACAGCCGGCTCCTTTGACAGAGAAAATGGAAAACAGAATAAAAGAAATTGTTTTCAAAGCACTGGATGCGTTGAGGATTGTCTGTGGAGCTGCTCATAGTGAACTGCGGATCAGCAAAAAAGGAGAGATCCGTATCATTGAGATCGGTTCCCGTATGGGCGGAGACTGCATTGGTTCAGATCTTGTTCCTCTTTCTACAGGGCAGGATTTTGTGGGAATGGTAGTAGATACAGCATCAGGAAAACCACCTGTATTAAAAGAAGCGGACAGACATGTGGCTGCCATTCGTTTTCTTATGAATGAAAATGACGAGAAACTTCTTGCGGAATTAAAGGAAAAACACCCGGATAAGCTGCGAAAAGTGGTAATAGAGGGAGAGGCAAAAAATGCAGATATTGTGGACAGCGGAAGCAGACCGGGATTTTTTATCCTGCAGGCAGATTCTCATAAAGAAATGGAAGAACTGCTTCATCATGGTCCATGGGAAAATCCTCTTGAAGAGCTTCCGGAAACACCTGTACAGAAGCTGGGATTTTCCGGAGGAGAGATCAACTGGCAGGCTCCGGGGATTCCAGGCTGGCAGACATCATCTGCACATATCCTCTGCAATCATTTTTATATGAAGAGAGACGATCTGCTGCCGTTTTCCTTTGGAGGAAACAAGGTCCGCTTTGCTCAGAAATTTTTGGAAGATATGAAAAGAGAACATTGCGACAGTATGATCATTTATGGAAATTATCATTCCAATCTTTGCCGGATACTGTCAACTCTTTGTCATAAGCTGGGAATGCCATGCTATATGGTTCATAATACAGAAGATATAAAAGAACAAAAAGAAACACAGAACAGCCGGGTGATCCGGGCTATGGGAGTAAGGGAAATCCCCTGCGGAAAAACAGAAATTGCGCATGCGGTACAGCAGGCTATGGATGAACTGACAGAGAAAGGATACAGACCGTATTATATTTATGGAAATACAAAAGGTCAGGGGAGGGAATGGGTTCCTGTGGAAGCTTATGCGGAGGCGTATGAAGAAATATGCCGTCAGGAAGAAGAAAAAGGAGTTCATTTTGACTATATTTTTCTGGCATCCAGCACCAATGCCACTCAGGCCGGCCTGCTTGCTGGAAGCCTGAAAGCAGGAGACAACAGGAAGATCATCGGTATTTCTGTTTCTCGAAATGCAAAAAGGGGAAGAGAGGTCATTGCCTCTGATCTTAATGCATATGCAGATAAGTTTGGCTATAGCTTTCCGGAAGATTGGAAAGAGCATATTTATTTTACGGACGAATATCTGGGAGACGGATACGGACGATATTCATCTAAAACAGCGGATATTATCAGAAAAATATACGGGGAAGAAGGAATACCTCTTGATATGACCTATACAGGAAAGGCATTTTATGGTATGGTAAGATATCTGGAAGAAAATCAGATTTATGATAAAAATATTCTGTTTCTTCATACGGGAGGAACCCCTTTGTTTTTTGATTTTCTGGAGGAGAACGATCTTTAATTATGAAAAAAATAATGATTCTTGGCGCCAGTTATTCTCAGCTTCCTCTTTATGAGGAAGCAAAAAAACTGGGCATTTCAACAGTGGCTGCCAGCATTCCGGGAGAATGGCCGGGATTTCAGGCAGCCGATGAATTTACTTATACAGATATATCAGATCCTGATGCTGTACATAAGGCGGCAGAAAGGCTTCATGTAGACGGGATTGCCACCTGCTGTCTGGATACCGGAGTGAGGGCTCTGGGTTATGCCTGTGAACAGCTGGGGCTGAAAGGACTGAGTGCGAAAGCTGCGGAAATCAGCAGTAATAAATTCAAAATGAAAGAAGCATTTATGGCAGGAGGGGTAAACTGTGCACGTCACATCTGTGTCCGAAACAGACAGGAGCTTGCAGAAGCTTTGGAATGTCTGAAATTTCCTGTAGTTCTTAAGGCAGTGGATCTGATGGGAAGCAGAGGAATCTTCCGGTGCAATACAAAAGAAGAAGCATTTGAGCGGTATGAAGATACGATGAAGGCTACCGGAAAAGATTACTGTCTGGCAGAGGAGTTTATTGAGGGTGAAACGCTTGGCTGTGAGGCGATGATCTCCAATGGAAAGCTGCTTTATTGTCTTCCGAACAATATCGATGCTTTTCAGAGTTATGTACCAACACCCATAGGGCATTCTGTTCCCTACAGAAAACAGGAGACCCTGGGAGCAAAGGTGGAAGAGCAGGTAATGCTTGCCATTCAGGCAGTGGGGCTTGATAATTGTGCTGTCAATTGTGATCTGATCGAAAAAGATGGAAATATCTATGTGATCGAGATTACGGGAAGGGCGGGTGCAACCTGTCTGCCGGAAACAGTAGGCTTATATTATGGAATAAATTATTATGAGGCAATCGTGCGGCTTGCCATGGATATGGAGCCGGAAAAATTATTTGCCGGTTACAAACCCCGGCAGTCCAGTCTTTCCAGGATATTGACTTCGGACAGATGCGGCATTGTAAAAGAAATCCATAATGGAAATTGTCCGGCAGAGGATATTATTGATCTTTCTTTTAATATTCAGCCGGGAGATCAGGTGAACCGTTACGAAAATGGAAGAGACCGTATTGGCCAGGTGATCCTGACAGGGGAAAATCTGGATGCCTGTGAAAAGCGTCTGGAGGATATTTTGTCGAAAATTAACATTGAATTTACAGTATGATTGTGAGAGAATAACATGAGAAATGACCATGACTCAAAAAAAAGTACATATCTGCTGCTTCATATCAGTCTTTTGTTCAGCTCATTAAGCGGTGTCTGCTCTAAAATGGCTTCCGGATATACAGACCGTATTTTTTCACTGCAGTTTATTTTTTGGTTCGGGCTGGTGTTTGTGATCATGTTCGGCTATGCAGTGATCTGGCAGCAGATCCTGAAGCGTATGCCCCTGACAGTGGCATATGCCAACCGCCCTGTGACATTGATCTGGGGCATTATTTGGGGCGCGCTGATTTTTGGCGAAAAGATTACATGGAATATGATTGCCGGAGCAGTGATCATTTTTGCCGGAATCTATCTGGTAACCTCAGAAAATTTACAGAAGGGCGGTGAGAAACATTGAGTAGTTTTCAGATATCTGTATGTATCCTGCTTCTGTCTGTATTTATCTCATCTGTTTCTCAGATTATCCTGAAAAAAGCAGCAAATAAAACATATGACAGCCCGCTGAAGGAATATCTGAATCCTATGGTGATCGGAGCCTACGGCCTTTTTTTCTGCTCTGTGATCCTTACTATGCTGGCACTGCGGAATCTGCCCCTTTCGATGTCGCCGATTCTGGAATCCACGGGGTATATTTTTGTTTCGGTGATGGGATATTTCTTTCTGAAAGAAAGATTCAGCAAAAGGAAACTTATGGGATTTGCCCTGATACTTGCGGGGATCTTTATATTTAACCTATAGAAACGAGGGAGAAAAGATGCTGGTATCGATTGTCATACCGTGCTATAATTCAGAGCACACCATCGGCAAGGTGGTGGAGCTTGCAATAGAAGAGTTCAAGAAACTAAAAGATTATGAATGTGAGTTTGTGCTTGTAAACGATTATTCCAGAGACGGTACCTGGAAGTCCATTCATGGACTGACAGAGAAATACCCGAATGTAAAAGGAATCAACCTTGCAAAAAATTTCGGCCAGCATAATGCTATTATGGCAGGAATGAATTATGCAGAGGGAGATCTGATCCTGGGGATGGATGACGATATGCAGAATCATCCTTCTCAGATTCCGCAGTTTTTGGATAAGATGGAAGAAGGCTATGACATTGTGTTCGGAGTTTTTAAACAAAGGAAATTTTCCTGGTTTAAAAATCTTACAGGAGCAGTAAGCCGCTTCCTTCTGTGGCATCTTCTGGACCGCCCGAAGGATATCCAGATGAGCAGCTTCTGGTGCTGCCGGAAGTACGTCAGGGATGAAGTGGTAAAATATGACGGGTACAATACTTTTCTTCAGGTACTGTTTTTCCGCACCACACATAATATTGCAAATATAGAGATCGAGCATTTTGAAAGAGAGGTAGGGACTTCCAATTATAATTTCAGGAGAGGTCTGAAACTTTTTATGTCCTGCCTGAATTTTACGGTAATCCCTCTCCGGCTTGCGACTTTTTTTGGAACATTGTTTTCGGCGGCCGGATTTATTGGGGCAATTGTAGTATTTATCCGTAAATTGCTGGATCCGTCCATAGCAATTGGCTGGTCTTCTCTTATGTGTGCCATGCTGGTACTGTTTGGCATCTGTTTCCTGATGCTTGGCATTGTAGGAGAATATCTGGGCAAGCTGATGCTGAATGTGAACAAAACACCCCAGTATGTGATCCGGGACAGAGAAAATATTTCTGAAGCAGCTGACAACAAGGATGAAGAAAAACAGGGAAATAAAGAATGATAGATTTTAACAGACCTGCACTTGTAGGGAAAGAACTGAATTATATTAAAGATGCCGTGGATCAGGGAATGCTCTGCGGTGACGGTAAATATACAAAACTCTGCTCACAGTGGATGAAGGAAAGGTTTCATGCATCTCAGGTGTTTCTGACCACTTCCTGCACACACGCACTGGAGATGGCAGCGTATCTTTGCGATATCCAGCCGGGAGATGAGGTGATCATGCCTTCTTATACATTTGTATCTACTGCAGATGCTTTTGTACTTCGTGGGGCAAAGATCGTGTTCGTGGATATCCGGCCGGATACCATGAATATAGATGAAAAGCTGATCGAACAGGCAGTTACAGAAAAAACAAAAGCTATAGTGCCTGTCCATTATGCGGGTGTTTCCTGTGAAATGGACCGGATCATGGAGCTGGCGAAAAAATATGATCTGAAAGTAGTGGAAGATGCCGCCCAGGGTGTGGAGGCCTACTACCATGGAAAGGCTCTCGGAACGATCGGTGATTTTGGATGTTACAGTTTTCATGAGACAAAGAATTATACTATGGGAGAGGGCGGAGCTCTGGTATTTCAGGACAACCAGTACCAGGAAAAAGCAGAGATCCTCAGAGAAAAAGGAACGGACAGAAGTAAATTTTTCCGGGGACAGGTAGATAAATACCGATGGATCGATTATGGATCCTCTTATCTTCCAAGTGAAATGAATGCGGCTTATCTGTATGCCCAGCTTGAGGAAGCAGAAAAGATCGATGGCAAGCGCCACCAGATCTACGACTATTATAATGAAGGTCTTAAGAGCCTTGAGGAACAGGAGAAGATCCAGAGACCTGTTGTTCCGGAAGGATGCAAACATAATGCGCATATGTATTATATTAAAGTAAAAGATCTCGAAACAAGGAGCCGTCTGATCGCCTACCTGAAAGAAAACGGAATCTGCACAGCCTTTCACTATGTACCGCTGCACAGTTCGCCGGCAGGAGAGAAATTTGGAAGATTTTCTGGAGAAGATGTTTATACTACAAAAGAAAGTGAACGTCTTTTGCGTCTTCCGATGTTTTACAATCTGTCCATGTCTGATGTAGAATATATTACAGAAAAGATACTTGCGTTTGAGTTTTGACGGAGGAGAGAAGAATGAGAAAAAAATTTGCAGGTGCGGCAGTTCTGGGACTGATATCCATGATTCTGCCGGCATCCACTGTACAGGCAGTAACTGTAAACTTTGGGACACCGGCAGCAGTAGCTACAGATAATATTCAGGGCTGGCCAAAGGGACCGGATACAGTTTCCGAGACAGCCGTGCTTATTGACGCAGACACAGGAGCTGTCCTTTATGATAAAGGAATGGACGAATACAGATATCCGGCCAGTACTACAAAAATCATGACCGTGCTTACAGCAATCGAAAACAGCTCACCAAAAGACACCGTTACTTTTACAGAAACCGGAGTCAGAGATGTAACCTGGGACAGTTCCAACATTGGAATGAAGCTGGGAGAGACCATCACCATGAAAGACTGCTGGTTTGCAGCGATCATTAAATCGGCCAATGAAGTATGTGCCCAGATGGCAGAATATGTAGGCGGTACAGAGGCTCAGTTTATAGAGATGATGAACCAGAGGGCAAAGGAGATCGGATGTAAGAATACACATTTTGCCAATGCCAGTGGTCTCCCGGATGCAAACCACTATACAACTGCTCATGACCTGGCCAAGATCATGAGGGCAGGTCTTAGAAACCACAGGTTCCGTCAGGTGATCAGCGGAGTTAATTATACTATTCCGGCTACGAACCTCAGCGAAGCCAGAGGGATGCATACCCATATGCCTTTGATGGCAAAGGAATCCAATCTTTATTATGAAGGATGTATTGGCGGAAAGACCGGAAATACCAATGATGCAGGACATACGCTTGTAACTGCAGCAGAAAGAAACGGCCGCACATATATAGCGGTAACGCTTCGGGCACCGGATCTTGGAGCAAACTGTACCGATACGATTGCACTTTTTGATTATGCATTTAATAATTTTGATACAATAACTTTAAATGGAAAAAATATGACAGTACCTAAAGGGGTTACTGTGGATGACCTTACTGTAAAAACAAAAGAAAAAAATGGACAGATCATGAATCAGTTTTATTACAGCGGTCAGTTTGTAGGCTATCTCATGACTCCAAAGTTTTCCCCTACCCCTCAGGTAACACAGACTGTATCGGCAGAAAGTAATGCGCAGTCTGTCAGCGGATCAGCAGAAACCGTTTCGGAAGAGGAAAGCAGTTTGTCAGATACTTCAAAACTGCTTCTGGGAGTCATGGCAGTTATGGCAGTGACTCTTGTGATCTTAATGGTGGCACTGCATTTCAAAGAGAAAAAAATGTACAGAACCAGACGATAAGGAGGAGAAAATATGAAGGGAATTATTTTAGCAGGCGGTTCAGGAACCAGATTATATCCATTAACAAAGGCAATCTCCAAACAGATCATGCCGGTATATGACAAGCCAATGATCTACTATCCGCTTTCTACACTGATGCTGGCAGGAATCCGTGAGATCCTGATCATTTCCACACCGAGAGATCTTCCTGTATTCCAGGAACTTCTTGGAGACGGAAAACAGCTGGGAATGAGATTTGAGTATGCGGTGCAGGAGCAGCCGAGAGGACTGGCAGACGCTTTTATTATCGGAGAGGAATTTATTGGAAACGATGCAGTGGCTCTTGTTCTGGGCGATAATATTTTTTATGGCCAGAGCTTTTCCAGAGTACTCCAGAATGCATATCAGAGAACGGAGACAGAAAAGGGAGCAACCATTTTTGGATACTATGTAAGAGATCCGAGAGAGTACGGAGTAGTAGAGTTTGACGAAAACGGAAAGGCTCTTTCTATTGAAGAAAAACCGGAGCATCCCAAGTCAAATTATGCAGTTCCGGGACTTTATTTCTATGATAATGATGTAGTGGAGATCGCAAAAAACGTGAAGCCATCTGCAAGAGGCGAGATTGAGATCACCAGCATTAACAACGAATATCTGAACAGAGGCACTCTCAAGGTAGAAACCCTTGGAAGAGGCTTTGCATGGCTTGATACCGGAAATCATGATTCTCTTCTTGATGCGGCTGATTTTGTTTCTGCGTTCCAGAAGCGTCAGGGACTTTATATTTCCTGTATTGAGGAAATTGCATATAAACGTGGATTTATCACAAAAGAGCAGCTTGTGGAACTGGCGCAGCCTCTTCTGAAAACTGCTTATGGAAAATATATGATCGAAGTTGCGGAGGGCTTATAAAATGGGAAAGATCACAGTAGAAACCTGTCATATTGAAGGACTGAAGGTGATTACGCCGGCAGTGTTCGGAGACGAACGCGGATACTTTATGGAGACTTATAATTATAATGACTATAAGGCGGCAGGGATCGATCAGGAGTTTGTGCAGGATAATCAGTCCAGCTCCAGAAAAGGCGTTTTAAGAGGACTTCATTTCCAGATCAACTATCCCCAGGACAAGCTGGTTCGTGTAGTCAGCGGCGAGGTATTTGATGTGGCCGTAGACCTGAGAGAAGGTTCTCCTACTTACGGGCAGTGGTATGGCGTGCTGCTTTCTGCGGAGAACAAAAAACAGTTTTTTATTCCCAAGAATTTTGCACATGGTTTTCTGGTGCTTTCAGATTCCGCAGAATTTGCCTATAAATGCACAGACTTTTATCATCCGAATGATGAGGGCGGTCTGGCATACAACGACCCGGACATTGCAGTAGAGTGGCCGATCCCAGAGGGAATGGAACTGATCATGTCCGAAAAAGATCAGAAGTGGGGAAGCTTTCAGGAATATTCCGCAAACAGGAGCAAAAAGGATTGAAAAAAGAAACCTGGCTGCCAGGGGAACTTTACAGGAACAGAAGATTAGTATTTTCCCTGGCAAAAAACGACTTTAAAACAAAATATGCAGGTTCCTATTTTGGAACCGTCTGGGCTTTTATCCAGCCTATTGTGACCATCTGTGTGTACTGGTTTGTATTCGGACTTGCCCTGAGAAACGGAGCGGACAGAGGGGTACCCTTTGTGCTTTGGCTGGTGGCTGGTCTGGTACCCTGGTTTTTCTTTCAGGACGGACTGGTAGGCGGTACCAATGCACTTCTGGAATACAATTATCTGGTAAAAAAGGTAGTATTTAATATACGGATCCTTCCGGTGGTAAAGGTGATCTCAGCAGCTTTTGTACACTGCTTTTTTGTGCTGATCGTGCTTGTGATCTACACCTGTATGGGATATCCTCCTACCTGGTATGCACTGCAGCTGATCTATTACAGCTTCTGTGTTTTTATGCTGATCCTTGCAGTGACTTATTTTTCCAGCGCAGTGGTGGTATTTTTCCGTGACCTCAGTCAGATCATCAACATTGGTCTGCAGGTAGGCGTGTGGGTGACCCCTATCATGTGGAACTTTAACGATCTTGGTCTTGAAGGGATTCTGACAAAAATTCTGAAACTGAATCCTGTGTTCTATGTGGTACAGGGATATCGTGATTCCCTGATCGACCATATCGGAATCTGGCAGCATCCATGGCTGACCCTGTACTTCTGGGTATTTACCATTTTGCTGTTTGTTCTGGGAACGCGGCTGTTTAAGAAGCTTCAGGTACACTTTGCAGATGTCATGTAAATGGAGAGTAAGATGAGTGAAATTGCAATTCAGGTAAAACATCTGGATAAGATGTATAAATTATATAACAAACCTTCTGACAGGCTCCGGGAAACCCTGGGGCTTAAGGTGCCTGTAAGGGAACATTATGCCCTCAGAGATGTAAACTTTCAGGTGGAGAGGGGAGAGACGGTAGGAATTATCGGAACCAATGGTTCCGGTAAATCTACAATCTTAAAAATCATCACAGGAGTTCTGAACCCAACAGCCGGAGAAGTGACCGTAAACGGAAGGATTTCGGCTCTTCTGGAGCTGGGAGCCGGATTTAACACGGAATATACCGGGATCGAAAACATTTATCTCAACGGAACCATGATGGGATTTTCCAGAGAAGAGGTGGACGCAAGGCTTCAGGATATTCTGGACTTTGCAGATATCGGAGATTTTGTTTACCAGCCGGTAAAAGCATATTCCAGCGGAATGTTTGTCCGCCTGGCTTTTGCGGTAGCCATCAACATTGATCCGGAGATCCTGATCGTAGACGAGGCTCTGTCTGTGGGCGATGTATTTTTCCAGGCCAAATGTTACCGTAAATTCGAGGAATTTAAAAAAATGGGCAGGACTATTCTTTTTGTCAGCCACGATCTCAGCAGTATCTCCCGCTATTGCGACAGGGTTATCCTTCTTAACAAAGGAGTAAAAATGGAGGAAGGCTCTCCAAAGCAGATGGTGGATATGTATAAACAGCTTCTGGTGGGTCAGGATCCTGCAAAGGCAGAGGAAAATAAGGAAACCCAGAAGGAGAACTGGAGCGAGCAGTTCCAGGTGAACCCCAATATGCTGGAATATGGCAGTAAGCTGGCAGAAATTGTGGATTTTGCAGTGCTGGATGAGAAAGGTCTGTGTACAAACACCATTGAAAAAGGAAGTTCCTTCCAGATTAAAATGAAGGTTGTTTTTCATGAGAGTATCCAGGAACCGATCATGGCTTATACCTTTAAGGATATTAAAGGAACCGAGATCACAGGAACCAACACTCTTTTTGAAAAAATGGCTGTGGAGCATTCGGAAGCAGGCGATACCTGTACAGTAACCTTTCGGCAGGATATGTTCCTTCAGGGAGGCGAATATCTCCTTTCCTTTGGATGTACCGGTTATAAGGACGGGGAGTTCACTGTTTTCCACAGACTGTATGACGCATGTAACATTACGGTAGTTTCCAATAAAAATACCGTTGGTTTTTATGATATGAACTCGAAAGTAGAGATTCACTACGGAGAAAAAGCATGAAAGAAAAGATCGGACAGGTGACTCTGGATGATACCTGTTATCCAGGGCAGGATTTATACAGTGACGGAATTGTAGAGGATGAAATGCTGGAGATTGCCAGAACATACCCGGAGGAGGAATGGAACCGGGTGATCGCCCAGCGGAAAAGCTGGCCCATCCTTTATCATTTCTCGCATGTAAGAGAAAATATTTTAAGCTGGCTTCCTTTTACCGGACAGGAAAGTGTATTGGAAATCGGTTCCGGCTGCGGAGCGATTACAGGTGCCCTTTGCAAAAAAGCAAAAAAGGTCACCTGTATCGAGCTTTCAAAAAAAAGAAGTGAGATCAATGCCTGGAGACACAGAGACTGTGAGAATCTGACCATTCTTATGGGGAATTTCCAGGAGATCGAGCCTGCGCTGACGGAGAAGTATGATTACATTACTCTGATCGGCGTTTTTGAGTATGGGGAAAATTATATCCAGAGCGAAACTCCTTATGTGGATTTTCTCAGAACTATTGCCCGTCATCTGAAGCCGGAGGGAAAGATCATTCTTGCCATTGAAAACCGTTTTGGACTGAAATACTGGGCAGGCTGCACGGAAGATCATTTTGGAACTTTATTTGAGGGACTGGAAGGATATCCTTCCACAAAAGGCGTTAAGACCTTTACGAAAAAGGAACTGACAGATATTCTGGAAAAAGCGGGAAATCTCAAGGCAAGCTGGTATTATCCATTTCCGGATTACAAGCTTCCCATGACCATATATTCTGACAGACGTCTTCCTCTGAAGGGAGAACTGAACCGAATGGAAACAAACTTTGACAGACTGAGACTTCAGCTGTTTCAGGAATCCTCGGTATATGACTCGCTTCTGGATAACCATATGTTTCCGGAATTTTCCAACTCGTTCCTTTTGCTGATCGGAAAAGAGGAACTCCGGCCGGAGGTAGTCTATTCTAAATTTTCCAATGAGAGAGACCAGCGGTTTGCCCTTCGGACAGACATCTGTGAACCGGGACGGTATGAGAGATATGTACGGAAGCTTCCGGTAGTGCCAAAGGCAGAGGAGCATGTAAAGAATCTGGAACGGATCCAGAGAGAATTGAATACGATTTATGAAAAAGAAGGTATTGAGCTGAATAACTGCCGGTTTGAGCAGGGAGCGGCAAAACTGGAATATCTGGAGGGGGTAACTCTGGAGGAAAAACTGGATATGCTTCTGGAACAGGGAAAATATCAGGAACTGGAAGAGCTGTTTTTCTTTTATCTGAGAAAGATACGCAGTCTTCACTGCAAGGAAAAGTTCAGAAAGACACCGGAGTTTATTCAGGTATTTGGCGATGCGCCTCTTGAGGGAGAATATGATGCCTCCGGCATGTCTAATATTGATCTTGTTCCGGCAAACCTTCTGATTCAGAGGGACAGACAGGTAGTCATTGATTATGAATGGACCTTCCGTTTTCCGATTCCTGCGGATTTCATTCAGTACCGGATGATTCATTATTATCTGGAAAGCGACGGCAAACGTCATGTTCTGAAGAACCGGAATTTTTACGGAAAAGCCGGGATCACGGAAAAAGACATGGAAATTTACAGGGAAATGGAACGGAACTTCCAGAACTATATGAAAGGAGATCATGTTCCCCTTCTGGAGCTTTATGAAGAGGTTTCTCCGGGGAAAGTGGAGATCCTGCCATATTATGAGCAGATGAGGCTTGCAGGAGCAGAAAGAAGGCTTCAGGTATTTTATGACCGGGGAGAAGGCTTCCGGGAGGAGGATTCAGCCGTTTATCCTATGAGCAGAGAAGGACTGGATCTGGAGATCAGAATTCCGGCAGGCGTACACAGACTGCGTCTGGATCCGGGAGAAGCGGCAGGAGGACTGATTCTGAAGGAACTTTCTTATGAGGATGGAACGCCGGCAGATTTTACTGCAAACGGATTCCCCATGGGAGCAGGTGCATATTATTTCGGAGGCGGAGACCCTCAGTTTATAACAGGGGATGTTTCCGGAAAGACAAAGCTCTGTATCCGGATACGGACTATGAAAGAAACAGATGCAAGAAAAGATTTCTGGAAGAATTTTTCCAGAGTATCTGCCGAAAAGGATGCGGAAATCCGCAGACTGAATGAAAAGATTACCCAGATGGAAAATACAAAGATCTGGAAATTATATAGAAGCATTAAGAAAAAATAAACTGCCGGAAATCCCAAAGATGGAAAAGAAATTCAGGGACAGCGGCAGTTCAGTCAGAATGAGGTAAAACATGGAAGAATTGCGCTTCAGTGTGGATGAACAAAAATATGACGACAGGCACGGGCAGGTTCTGAGTCTTACAGGCTGGTATGTGCCGGCAGAGGGACAGACTCCGGAATTCCGGTTTCTGGGAGACGGGAAGGAAATCGCCGTTCCGGCTCCGAAAAGATCCCCCAGACCTGATGTGGCCCAGGCTCTGGAACGTAATCTGGGACAGTTCCTTCCGGGGTTTACAGTTTGTATCCCGGAGGCGGACAGGCTTGCTGAAAAATATCATACCGTAGAACTGATCCTGACTGACGGTGCGGAGACTCATTCTGTCTGGAAAAAATCCAGAGAAGAGCTGGAAGCCTTTCTGCAGGAAAGCCTGCTGGAATATCATATGGACAGGGTGGAGATTCTGTATGACACCATGCTGGAAATTCAGGGCTGGGTGATGGATCAGAGAGGAGATGCGGCGGCAGAGCTTCTCAATGAGGATGAAAGTCCTGTTCCCTGCCGTATGAGCAGGGGAAGAAGACCGGATGTAGTGGAACGAAGAGGGCTTGACGAAGAATATAAAAACCGGGAGATCGGATTCCGTATTTCTGCTACTCTGGATGAGATTGCAGGGAAAAAAGTCATTCTCCGGTTTACAGGCTCCTCTGTCCGGAAAGATCATGAGATCGATGTGCAGAAGCTTCTGAAGGATGGAAAGCCAAAGGGGATTCTGAATCGTTTTTTCCGACGTTCAGAAGAAAAGACAGGAGATTATGAGCAGTGGCTGAAGCGCCACAGTGTCAGCCGTTCCCGGATGTGGAAGCAGAAACATGTTAATTTTGATAAAAAACCGCTGATCAGCATTGTGATCCCGTTATATAATACGCCGCTTCCCTATCTGAAGGAACTGATCGAATCTGTAAGAAAACAGACTTACGGGAACTGGCAGCTGTGTCTGGCTGACGGAAGCCCGGATGATAAGGTATATGAATTTCTGAAGAAAAATTACAGGCATGAGGTTCGGATCAGTTATAAAAAACTGAAGGAAAACGGGGGAATCTCCGTGAACACCAATAAGGCCATAGAGCTTGCAAGAGGGGAATACCTGATGCTCTGCGACCATGACGATACACTGGAGCCGGACGCACTTTACGAAATTGTAAAGGCGGTCAACGAGTATGAACATGCAGATGTGATCTATACAGATGAGGATAAGATCAGCATGGACGGCAGGCATTATTTCGACCCTCATTTCAAATCGGATTTTAATCTGTTCCGGCTGAGAGAAAATAATTATATCTGCCATATTTTTGTGGTAAAAAGGCAGGTGGCGGAAAAAGCCGGATATTTCCGTAAAGAATTTGACGGGGCGCAGGATTTTGATTTTATTTTCCGCTGCTGCGAAAATGCCGCCGGAGTCATCCATATTCCCAGAGTGCTTTATCACTGGCGCTGCCATATGGATTCCACAGCTGCCGATCCGGAAAGCAAGGCATATGCGTTTGAAGCCGGAAGAAAAGCCGTGGAGGAGCATTACCGGAGAATGGAAATTCCTGCAAAGGTGGAGATGACACAGAGGCCGGGATGGTACCGGAGCCGGGTGGAGATTCAGGGAACACCAATGATCTCTGTGATCATCCCCAATAAAGATCATATTGACGATCTGGAACTGTGTCTTTCGTCTCTGACAGAGCGCAGTACTTACGAAAATTATGAGGTACTGATCGTAGAAAACAACAGTGAAGAGGCTGCCACCTTTGCGTATTATGAAAAGCTTCCCCAGCGTTTCCCGAAGGTGAGAATTCTTACCTGGGAAAAAGAATTTAATTATTCTTCTATCAATAATTTTGCAGCAGAACAGGCAAGAGGAGAATATCTGTTGTTTTTGAATAATGATGTGGAGATCCTGACGCCTGACTGGATGGAGGAGATGCTTCAGATCTGTCAGCAGAAAGAGGTTTCCATAGTAGGAGCCAAGCTTTATTATCCGGACGATACCATTCAGCATGGGGGCGTAGTCATGGGGCTGGGCGGGATCGCCGGGCATATCATGTGCCGTGCATCCAGAGAGGATGAAGGATATTTTGGAAGGATGATCAGTGTCCAGGAGATCAGCGCAGTAACAGCAGCCTGCATGATGATGAAAACAGAAGACTTCCGGAAAGTGGAAGGATTTGATGAGACCTTCCGGGTAGCGTTTAATGATATTGATCTCTGTATGAAAGTCAGGGCTCTTGGCAAAAAAGTGGTGTTTACCCCTTATGCAGAGCTGTATCATTATGAATCAAAATCCAGAGGCTTAGAGGACACGCCGGAAAAACAGTTCCGTTTTGAAAAGGAAATAAAAAGATTTCAGGAAAAATGGGGAGATCAGCTGAGAAAAGGCGATCCGTATTACAGTCCCAATCTGTCTGTAACAGAAGGAGACTGCTCCCTGAGAGAAAACTGAGAAACGAGGTTGGATATGTCAAGAGAGATTTTTGAGGTAACAAAGGACAGGTTCCATCTGAAGGATCCCTGCCAGTATATCCTGCAGGGAACCTGGCCAAAGGAAGCAAAGATGCGTGCCTGTCTGGATGATTCTGAGATAAAGGCGGAGATCCGGAAGCTGGAGGTAGTCAGCGCTCTGGAACGATTTAAGGATCCGGATCTGATGCGGGGAGAGAGGATCACTGCCGCTGTGCAGCTTCCGGAATCTCTGGAAGGGCATCAGAAGCTGTCTGTTTATGCAGATATGCCGGATAAGACCATATGCTGGTTTTCTGTTTCCGTAAAGGAACTGGAAAAACGCCGGGGCAAGCCTCAGTTTTTTATCGAGGAAGAAAAGGTCCAGCAGGGATTTTTACGGATCCGGGGCTGGGCTGTTGCGGATGAGCCGGTAAAGATCCAGATTTTTGATGAAAACAAACAGAAGCTTCATGCAGAAATCCTTCGTACTCAGAGAGTGGATGTGGAGCAGATGTATGAAGAGATGGATCACGAAGACAAAACAGGATTTTTTGCAGAACTGACCAACCTTACCGGAAAGCTGGTCTATGTGGTATTTTATGCAGGAGATACGAAATCAGTGCATATTGCCCATCTGAATCCGGCTGTGGTATTTCGTAAAAAGATCCAGAAGTATGCAAAGAAAGGTCTGCGCTACTGGAAGAGCCAGGGAAGCGCAGCTATGGTAGGAAAGATTGTTTCAAAGGTTAAGACTGCATCTACCAGAGAGATTCCTTATCAGAAATGGATCCTTCATCATCTTCCGGGAAATAAAGAACTGGAAAAACAGAGAAAAACAGTTTTTGACTATCAGCCAAAGATTTCAATTGTGATTCCTCTGTATAAGACACCGGAAAAATATCTCCGCCAGCTGGTAGACACGGTAAAAGCCCAGACCTATCCCAACTGGGAGCTTTGTCTTTCTGACGGAAGCGGAGAAGATTCTCCTATCCGGAAGCTTCTGGAAAGTCTGGAAGCCTCTGATAAAAGAATCCGGGTGATTCATAATGAAAAGCAGCTGCAGATCTCAGAGAACACCAACGCGGCGATTCAGGCGGCAACCGGAGAATATATCGCATTTGCCGACCATGACGACGAACTGACTCCAAACGCTCTGTTTGAGTGCGTGAAGGTTTTGAATGAGAAAAAACAGACGAGAATCCTTTATTCGGACGAGGACAAAATGTCTATGGACGGACACAAGTTTTTCCAGCCGCATTTCAAGCCGGACTACAACCCGGATCTGCTTTGTACGGTTAACTATATCTGCCATCTTTTTGTGGTGGACAAAAACGTGATCCAGGAAGTGGGAATGCTCCGCAGTGAATTTGACGGAGCCCAGGATTATGACTTTATTTTCCGTTGTATCGAGGCGGTGAAGTCGGAAGAAATCTTTCATATTCCAAAGATCCTTTATCACTGGCGCTGCCATGAGGATTCCACAGCTGAAAATCCGGAAAGCAAGACTTATGCATTTGAAGCAGGAAAACGCGCTATTGAGGAGCATTATAAGAGAACAGGGATTCAGGCAGAGGTTCTCCAGGGAGAATTTCTGGGACTTTACCGTACCAGATTTATCCGGGATCATGATCCGCTGATCTCCATTATCATCCCTAATAAGGACCATACAGAGGATCTGAAACGGTGCATAGATTCTATAGATCAGAAATCCACCTACCGGAATTACGAGTATATTATTGTGGAAAATAACAGTACAGAAGAGAAAACCTTTCAGTTTTACAAAAAACTGGAGGCAGAAAATCCAAAGGCTCATGTGGTGTACTGGGACAGAGAGTTTAACTATTCTGCAATCAATAATTATGGAGCCACATTTGCAAAGGGCGAATATATCCTTCTTTTGAACAATGATACGGAAATTATCAATGAAGACTGTCTGGAGCAGCTTCTGGGCTACTGTATGAGAAGCGATGTAGGAGCGGTAGGGGCAAGGATGTATTATGAAGATGATACTATCCAGCACGCAGGTGTTGTGATCGGATTCGGCGGCATTGCAGGACACTGCTTTGTGCTGCAGCCAAGAGGAACCACAGGATACTGCCACAGGATCATCTGCGCCCAGGATTACAGTGCGGTGACAGCAGCCTGTATGATGGTGAAGCGTTCGGCTTTTGACCAGGTGGGAGGTCTTACTGAGGAACTGGCAGTTGCCTTTAATGACATTGATTTCTGTATGAAGCTGAGAAGTGCAGGCTATCTGATCGTGTATAATCCTTATGCAGAGCTGTATCACTATGAATCCAAATCCAGAGGTCTGGAGGATACGCCGGAAAAGGTTGCAAGATTTAATAAGGAAATTCAGATTTTTGAAAGACGCTGGCCGGATATCATGAGGGACGGAGATCCCTATTATAATCCGAATCTGACTTTGAAAAGCCAGGATTTTTCACTGAAAAGGATATAAGGAGGACTTATCAATGAAGGTATTAGTCACAGGAGTAAAGGGACAGCTTGGCCACGATGTGATGAATGAGCTGGCGAAACGGGGATATGAAGGCATTGGCGTGGATGTGGAGGAAATGGATATCACAGATGAAGCGGCAGTACGCAGAGTCATGGAGGAAGTCCGCCCGGACAAAATGGTGCACTGTGCAGCCTGGACAGCTGTGGATGCAGCAGAGGATCAGGTGGAAATGTGCCGCAAAGTCAACGCTCTGGGAACTGAAAACATTGCAAAAATGTGCGGAGAGCTGGATATTCCCCTGATTTATCTCAGTACAGATTATGTGTTTGACGGAGAAGGCACCCGTCCCTGGGAGCCGGACGACCCGGTGGTAAAACCTCTGAATGTTTATGGACAGACAAAGTATGAAGGGGAACTGGCAGTAGAAAAATATACGGATAAATATTATATTGTCCGTATTGCCTGGGTATTTGGCGTAAACGGCAAAAACTTTATCAAGACCATGCTGAATCTTGGAAAGACCCATGATACCCTGACTGTGGTAGACGATCAGATCGGAACTCCTACTTATACCTACGATCTGGCAAAGCTTCTTGTGGATATGCTGGAAAAAGAAGAGTATGGCAAATATCATGTAACCAATGAGGGCGGTTATATCTCCTGGTGCGATTTTGCAAAAGAAATCTTCCGGCAGGCTGGTATGGATGTAAAAGTAACTCCGGTAAGCTCAGACCAGTATCCGGCAAAGGCGAAACGTCCTTCCAACAGCCGCATGGAAAAAAACAAGCTGACCCAGCGTGGATTTGAACGTCTGCCTTCCTGGCAGGATGCCCTTTCCCGTTATCTGAAGGAGATTATGTAAGAGAAGATGAATGTGCAAAAAGCAAAAAAAGCGGTGGATAAACCCACCGCTTTTCGTAAATGGTGTGGAAAAGAGAATGAAAATGTCAGGTTTGCCGCATATCTGCTGGGACTGATGATTCTCAGCGCCTGCTTTATGTTTGGCGATTATCTTTTTGGAGATCAGCTGATGATCTTTCAGGATATTGGAAGCGACACCTGGCAGCAGTATATTATGAATTATTCGGCGATTGTCAATGATATCCGGGATGGAAGCTTCAGTTTGTGGGATTTTTCCAACGGATTTGGGGTTAATCTGTTTAATTTTAATCTGTTTGATCCCTTTCTGATGATTCTGTATGGTTTGGGAGTGCTGCTGGGACCTGCACATATGCTTCTGTATATCAATGTGATCCAGATTCTGAAAATGCTGGCAGCGGGATTGGCGTTTTACCTGTTTTTATCCCAGTTTTCTTTCAGCAGCCAGGCAAAGCTGGTGACTTCCTATGTGTACGGATTCAGTGGTTTTCTTCTGGTGTGGGGACAGCACTATCAATTTGGCACGGCGGTAATCTATCTTCCCCTGCTTCTGCTTTTTTGTGAAAGACATATACAGAAGAAAAAGGGACGGGGATTTTTTCCGGTGATGGTTTTTCTGTGCGGGATCTACAGCGTGTATTTTACATATATGTGTCTTGCGGCAACAGGACTTTACCTTTTGTTTCGGATTCTGATGGTGGACGGGCTTACACCTGCCCAGAGGATCGGCCGTTTTTTCGCAGGATGCGGTGAAATGCTTCTTGGCATAGGAATGAGCATGGCGGTTTTTCTTCCTATGGCAGAGGTGCTTTTGAATGTGTCCTCCAGGCTGGACGGCAGCGGAGTGGGATTTATGGACTGGCTTCAGCAGTGTTTTACTCCTTATAGCGGAAAGTTTTATAATTCTCTGATGAAGCATCTGTTTTCCAGTAATCTGCAGAATGGATTCGGCATGGCAAAAGGACCTCAGCAGTATGTGATGAACTATTACGAGGATCCGATTCTGTTCTGCTCCGGGCTGGCAGTTTTTCTGGATATCCAGTTCCTTCTGGTTCTGAGAAAAGCGGAGATAGCCCGAAGGGCAAAGACAGTTCTGTATGGGGCAGCAGTGCTGATCCTTACGGGAATGCTCCTTCCCATTGGAGGAACGGTCTTTAATTACTTTACAAAGCCAACCCAGAGATATACCTTTGTATTGGTACCGGTTTTTCTTCTCCTTATGGCATGGATGTGGGATTATCTGAAAAAAGGCGGGCATCTCAGCATCCTTCTGATCATTTTGGTAACTGTCTTTATGGGACAGGCATATCTGGAGGGCTGGCAGCAGGCAGGATTTCCGGAATATAAAAGAAATATCCTGATTCTGACAGCAGCCGGGATTCTCACTGTCATCTGTCTGACAGCGCTTAATTTTGTAAAAAAACAGCAGATCCGAAATCTGGTAATGGGAATCCTTACTGTGGCTCTGGCTGTGCAGGTGATGTCAGAAGGCAGTACAAATTTCCAGGCCAGAGCTACCCTGAAAAAAACAGATACACCTGCAGAGCTTATGGCACAGGAAATGGAGCAGTATGAGGCTGACAGACATTCCAAAGAGAAAGAGATCAGATACCGGGCAGAAATGACTAAGCCACAGGACTTTTTCCGGGAAATGTACCGGGCAGATATTCCTCAGGTGCTGGATTATCTGGAAGAAAAGGACGGAAGCTTTTTCCGGGTGGAAAAGGATTATATTTCCGGAACAGTGGCCATGGATGCCTCTGCCCAGGGATATAACGGGATATCCTCCTATAATTCTGTTATGAACGGCTATATAAAGGAATTTGTGGAAATCTGTTGTCCGGAGCTGTTTTTTGCGGACAAAAACCACTATACATTCTGGAACAATGTAGAGGATGAACAGCTGGCAGCCTTTCTGGGAATCCGTTATCTGATCTCCGGTCAGAAGGTACCTGAGGAAGGATGGAGGGTACTGGATCAGGTAGGCGGACTTTATGTCCATGAAAATCAGCTGGAAACCGGAACGGCTCACTTTTATACGGATGCCGTCAGCGAAGACAGTCTGAAAGAACTGTGTACAGAGGAGACAAGAGACGAGTTTCTTCAGAATGTGATTGCTCTGCCGGAAGAAAATTCTTCCGAAACGATCCAGGCGGCCTCTGAGATTTCGGAGCTTCTCAGCCAGGAGGAAAAAAATGCCATGGAAGATTCAGAGATCATCCTGAATCGACCGGAAAAAGATTCCCATATTACCGGAGCCATCCATGCGGAAACAGACGGATACGGAATGTTTATGATCCCATACGAAAAAGGATGGAGCCTGACCATTGATGGAAAAGAAACAGAACTCCTTCGCGGAGACATTGGATTTCTGGCATGTGAGATCCCGGAAGGCGATCACACACTGGAGCTGACCTTCCAGGCGCCGGGATTAAAGAAAGGAGTACCTGCCAGTATTTTGTTCTGGATCCTGTTCGGAGTGTCCAGAATAGCGGGCAGATTTGGGGGAAGAAAGCAGAAATAATGCCGATATCGGTGATTCGCTATCTGTGGGGTGTTCAATTATCGGAGAAACTGATAATTTTTTCCATGAAAGGAGTAGAAAATCATGGATAGCAAAAAGATAGGAGCATTTATTGCAGTGAACCGCAAGGCAAAAGGATTCACGCAGGAACAGCTTGGGGAAAAACTGGGTGTGAGTAATAAGACAATCTCCCGCTGGGAGAATGGAAATTATATGCCGGATCTGTCTTTACTCGAACCTCTTAGCAGAGAACTGGGGATTTCACTGAATGAACTTTTGGCCGGAGAAAAAATTGAAAAGGAAAAAGCAATTGAGTATTCAGAACAGAACCTGATCAGTACCATTGATTACACGGAAAAAAAGATAAAAAATGTACACAGGGAAATTTCCATGTTTATTATGGGAGCCGGTATTCTGATGTGTATTTGTTCTTTTACTGTTTTTCCATCAGAAAGCAGCTGGGGAGAAATATATTCTGTTTTGGGACTTGTTCTGACTATTGCAGGCGTCTTCAGAGAATTAAAGAAGATCTCTTTATTAAAAAGAGGACTGGTTTCCATATGCTTATTTCTTATGATTCTGGGAATTTTTTTCTTTGCGGATTATATTGGGGTGACACAGTTTAAAAGACCGCCCATATACAGATACAGGACAACGACGGTCTTTAAAGATAATAAACTGATCGAATATCGGAACCTGTTTTATCATGTATATCGGATCAATGCAGACACACCCAACGAATATTATCTTATAGACAGGAAAAAACAGTATACTGTCGATACTGTACCAACAAGTCCTTTCAATAAAGATAAAAGCGATATGGAGCGTCTTATTCAATATCAAAGTAAATATGTCGGAGATAACAGCAACACAGGGCGGCTTATAGAAGCGCTGCCGCTGTCTGAATATGGGTTTGTGTTTGAAATCGACTGGAAAAACTGCGGTATGACGATAAACTATCATTTTACAGACTGGTATGACAATGATGATCTGTATATTGAAAAGGCATTGATCTATAATTCGGTTTCAGCATTTGCACTGATTGAAAATCTTGAATATATTAATTTTAATTTCAGTGGAAGCAGCTATTCTGTCAGACGTGAAATGATGGAACAGAACTATCCGGATTACCAGAAGATTTTTTCGGAGGATTCCATTGATACAAAGAAATTTAATCAATATGTAGAACAGAAAATGAATGATAACGTATTTATAGCTGATGTTTTTAAAGTATTTGAAAAGTAGAGCAGGAAGGGAATGACTGAAGACCGGTCATTCTCTTTTTTTTATTCACCAGGAAAGTAGTACATTCTGTACTAACTTTCTGATGAATAAAAAATGCTCCGCGAGGATTGAGGGATTTAGAAATGTACATGTCCGCTTTGTTCTATATATTAGAAAAATTGAATT
>NZ_CABVDF010000014.1:0-24552 GCF_902497045.1 uncultured Blautia sp.
ATATGATTTGCTACAAGCTGATAATCACAATATATATCCTTAAAGAATAAGATGGACTGTCTGGAATTTAAATTTGAATAATAAAAAGCTCTCCGAACTTCCTTTTGCAACAGTTCCTGAAAATCATTCTCAACCCTGTCAAAAAAGGACACATCAGCTTCTATCATGATGGCACACCGCCACTCCTCCCAATGTGTAATATCTATCATATTTCCGGCTTTTTCCAGAATATCCTTATTTCCGGAATAAAGATAATTTTCAAGGAAATACTGCTGGAGAAAATCCTGTTCCTGCTGTTCCTGTTTCTGTTTTTCTTTCCTGTCAGAAATCATACTCTCTGTTTTCTGAATGATCTTGTGAAACTCTTCCGGATCTACCGGCTTCAGTACATATTCTGTAACTCCATACCGCATTGCTTCCTGTGCAAATGCAAAGTCGCTGTATCCGCTGAAGATCACTACCGGCAGTTCCGGGTACAGTTCTTTTGCTTTTGATGTAAGTTCCAGTCCGTCCATATGGGGCATTTTAATATCTGTAAGAAGAAGATCTATTTTTTCTTCTCTCAAGATCTGAAGTGCATCCTTGCCGTTCGCTGCTTCATAAATTCTCCATTCTTTCTTTTCCTGAGAAAGAAGATATTTTACCCCTTCTCTTTCCAGTCTTTCATCATCTACGATCAGTAATCGAATCATTTATTTCACCATTTCCTTCCCCATGCAAATATAGTTTTCAATTATACTGTTTTTATTTTACCATTTCCCTCTTTTGCTCACAAGGACACACCATACAAACTTTCAGATCATTCATATACCTTTTGACCAACGACAAAATCCCCGAAAAGCATTTGCTCTTCAGGGATTCTGACCTTTTTATTTCATCAGCCTTTTACCGCTCCGGCTACCACACCCTCAATAATATGCTTCTGGCATACCAGATAAACGATAATGATCGGAATAATATCAATCATAATACTTGCCATCATAGGCCCCATCTGCACATGTCCGAAGCTGCCTCGGAAATACTGGACTGCCATGGGAATGGTACGATATTTCTTGATATCCAGTACAAGCGTTGGAAGGAGGTAATCGTTCCATACCCACATCAGTTCCAGGATCGCCGTAGAGATGATTGTAGGTTTCAGGATCGGAATCAAAATCTGGAAATATACCTGCAGAGGACTGCATCCGTCGATCAGAGCTGCCTCCTCGATCTCCAGAGGGATTCCTTTCACAAAACCTGTAAACATAAATACTGCAAGTCCGGCGCCAAAACCAAGATAAATAATACAAATATTATAGGGATTATTCAATTTCAATGTATCTGCTGTTTTTGCCAGAGTAAACATCACCATCTGAAAGGGAACTACCATACTGAATACACAGAGATAATAGAACGCTTTTGACAGCTTACCGTTTACACGCACAATATACCATGCACACATGGAACAGCACAGAAGAATCAGTACCACTGACATCACAGAAATCACAAGGCTGTACCAAAAGGATTTCAGAAAATCCATCTGTGTTACACTGGCCACAAAATTCTTTAATCCATTCCAGGTTTCTCCTGTAGGAAGACTGAATACCCCTGAAGTGGTAATGGCAGATTCCTTTTTCAGAGAGTTAAAAAGAATCAGTACAATCGGATACATCCAGAGGATGGAAATAACTGACAGTATGATAGTTGCCAGAGGATTTTTTTTCTTATTTTCCATTACTGCTGTACCTCCTTGGATGATGTTGCCTTAAGCTGGATCAAAGCGATCGCAACTACAAGAATAAAGAATACAACGGCCTTTGCCTGTCCGATGCCCTTCCACATAGGTCCGCTTCTGGCATAAAACGTATCGTAAATGTTCAGAGCAAGAAGCTGTGACTGTTTGCCCGGAGCTCCTCCTGTAAGAGACAGGTTCTGGTCGAACATCTTAAATCCGTTTGTCAGCGTCAGGAAAGTACAGATCGTTACAGACGGCATGATCATCGGAATCTTAATCTTAAACAGAATCTGTCTTGAGGTTGCCCCGTCGATCTGAGCCGCCTCGATCAGATCCGGCGATACATTGTTCAGACCTGCTACATAGATGATCATCATATAGCCTATCTGCTGCCACATCAGAAGAATCAGCATTCCGATAAAGCCGTTTTTGGCAGAAAGCGCAAGAAGCGGCTGCCCCCATTTAGAAAGAAGTCCATTCAGAAGGGTCTGCCAGATATAGCCAAGAACGATACCGCCGATCAGATTCGGCATAAAAAATACAGTACGGAATACGTTTGTTCCTCTAAAGCCTTTGGTAAGCGCCAACGCGATGGCAAAAGCCAGTACATTAATCAGGATACTGGATACAAACGCAAATACCACGGTCAGCCAGAAGGAATGACTGAAAGTTTTATCCAGCATCAGCTTGGCATAGTTTGAAAATCCTACAAAGGTTACATCCTGTACAGTCGTAAATTTGCAGAAAGACAGATAAATGCCCCAGATAAACGGCCAGAGAAAACCGATGATAAATGCAGCCAGTGTAGGCAGTACAAATACCGGCCACCATTTTTTGATTGTTTTTCCTACCATGTTTCTACTCCTCTTTCCCCTGCTTCAAAAAGTACGGGGGCTGATGCAAATCATCCGGGGTATCATCCACCGGGAGCTGATTGCACCGCCCCCTTTCCAGTCACTTTTTTACTTCAGGAACTCTGTTCTTACTCTGTAAGAGCTTTTTCCATTGCCCAGTTGTCAACAAATGCACTTACAACATCATCCCAGGAACCTGTCTCTGCTGCATAAGAGGTAAGAGCTGTTCCCACGCCGTTTTTCCACTCTTCAGACGGCATAGTTGTGAAGTTCCATGATACAGGTGTAAGTCCTGCTTCTGTGTATTCTGCATCCTGTTTTACAAATACGTTTGTAGGAGCAACTGCTGTTTTGAAAGGAATTGTGAAGCCCATATCTTCAGACATAGCCTTTGTTCCTGTTTCAGAAGTTACGCACCAATTCATGAAATCAAGTGTTGCCTGAATGTCTTCTTCAGACGCATTTTTGTTTACGCACCAGTAGTTCTCTGTACCTGTTGCAAGACCCTGGTTCTCGTCATCAACGCCAAAGTAAATCGGAATCATAGCCAGTTCGTCGTCGCCGAATGTTTTTGCAAGTTCTGCATATTCCCAGGAACCGTTCTGATAGAATACTGCTTCGCTGTTTACAAATTCGTTTCTGGAGTCGTCTGCAGTCTTAGCGGAAAGCT
Organism: uncultured Blautia sp.; assembly: GCF_902497045.1. NCBI lineage: Bacteria > Bacillati > Bacillota > Clostridia > Lachnospirales > Lachnospiraceae > Blautia > uncultured Blautia sp. The sequence continues at coordinate 3,239 of NZ_CABVDF010000014.1, forward strand.
CTGCCGGATCGCAGGTAGAATCTGTAATATAAAGATCGAACAGATTCTTGTAATTTTCAAGGTATGTTCCTTTCAGTTCTGCCGCGTCATCTACGCCTTCGTCTTTATATTCATAATAAATCGGAAGGTTTGCAAGATGAGTTTTAAATCTCCAGTCTGAAGATGCGTCCATTCCTGCGGAAGTAAACGCGCCTTTGATTCCCAGTTCGTCTTTTCTGCTCTGGATATCGTCGGCAACTGCCTTTAACTGGTCATAGCTCTTGATATCATCCAGGGTATATCCTGCTTTTTCAAGAAGAGTTTTATTTGTGATAAGTCCATAGGACTCGATTACGTATGCGATTCCAGGAACAGTCTCTCCGTCTTTCAGCGCATAAGCATCAGATGTAAGCTGTGAAAAGATTTCAGAATCCTTAAGATCATAGCAGTAATCTTTCCAGTTCTTAAGTCCTACCGGTCCATTTACCTGGAAAAGTGTAGGAGCGTCGCTCTTAGCCATCTCAGACTGAAGTGTCGTCTCATACTGACCGGAAGCAGCTGTAACAACGGTCACCTCTGTTCCTGTTTCTTCTGTATATGCTTTTGCCAGATTCTGCCATGCTTCATCTGCCTCTGGTTTAAAGTTCAGATAATAAACTTTTCCTTCACCCTCTGCCATAACCGGAACTGCCGGGATCATAGATGCTGCCATTAATGCAGCCATGCTCATTGCTGTGAGTTTTTTCATTTTCATAGTAAAATCCTCTCCTTTTCTATAAATTACAGCTAAATAAATTGATGTTGCACGTTCTCTTTAACTTAACCTATTGTGCTAATTCAATTTGAATTTATTGAAACCTCATAAAAGCCCAAAGTCTCCCCTGAGATAGAAGGACTTGATTTTTGAATCTCAGAAGATAAGCTGTTTGATTCTTCCCAGTTCACAGGTTTCATGAAAAATACTGTTTAATGCCAGACAAAGATTGTATGCTAAAATTTTGTTGACAAGTCTGGTGCATAAACCCTGAAAACTTTTGGCCAGTACTCTTTCTGCATGTAACTGTTCGCTCAACTGGGAAAATACAGTTTCTACACGCCTTCGGAGTTGGAAGATTAACTGACGCACCGGTTTCGGCCAGTTCGCTTTGCTGTTTGAACGCTTAAGTGCCATAAGACAGATTCCTTGATCTGACATTTCCTTTATAAGATTTTGTCCGACATAGCCTTTGTCTCCAAGGATCACAAGCCCAGACTGCCCTCCAACCATATCCTTCAGACCTTCTCGGTCATCCGTAGATGCAGGTGTGATTTCAAACGTGGTAATGTATCCTTCCAAAGTGATCATGGCATGAACCTTATAGCCAAAATATGTTTCTTTTTTTGAAGGACATCTTCCATAATCCGCACCATAACTGCGAAAAGAGCGGCAGTATCGTGCTCTTCCAAATTTACAGACCGCAAGAGGAAAACTATCAATCACAAAATATTGGCTGAATGGTATAGGAAAAACAGAGATCATTTTCTGACGCAGCAGCTCTGTTGTCTGGAGCAGTGCACGTCTTGTTCTGTTAAAACGGCTTCGACTGCAAAGGTTGGGAAAAAGATGGCGGTAATTCTTTTTCACGAAAGAAAACCAGGCATTTTCTGAATCAACACCAGCCAGTTCACCACAAATGCTGATTGTGATAATTTCCGGATCAGACAATTTTGCATCCCGGATATGTCGTCTGGAAGTAATTTCCGGCGGGGCGAACTGATGATATAAATCATCAATTACAACGTAAACAGTTAAAATAAAGTCTTCAAAAGTTTTGATAACAGTGGTATTATTATTTTGGAACTTCAGCATAATGATGCCTCCTTTCGAATTTGTATGCCTACAAATAGGATAGCACATTTTGTTGAAGTTTCTTTATTTATCTAGCACAACGAGTTAATTTATATCCTATTGTACCGCCATCCTCCTTTTATGGTCAAGGGGCGGTATCCATAAATACGATTTCCCACAGATCCTCAAAAGGAATTTCGGTTTCATCTGCAAGGACCAGCCTGTGACGGAACTCATCCAGTTTTTTTACAGTTCCGCTTACCGTCACATATGCGCCGCCATCCTTGCGGGGATCCGGGCGAAAAAAGCAAACGGAAACCTCCGGCTGCTCACTGATATGCTTTTTGATAAATTCCAGACGCCGGTTCAGAATATCCAAAGTCTCCTCATCCGGCTGAATCCTGCGTTCTGTCAGCCTTGCCGTTTCCTTTACCGCCTCTCCGTAGCCTGTCAGAGCGGCAAACGGTGCAAACTGAGCTGCCCGGTCCAGAACAGGCATCTGCGGCCGTTTATCTGACACATGATGGGGAAGATGGATGATATCATCATATTTATGGCTTTCTCCAAAATAATTTTTCATCTTATTTATGCTTTATGCCCTCCGATCCTGGAATTGCGGTCTTTGGCGGTAGCCCCTTCCTGCAGATTCATTCCCTTTAATATGGCATTCTTCCCGAATTTTTTCTTGATATCCAGCATGGCCTGCTGCATCTTACGCTCTCTTTCCAGAAGCTCCTTTTCTTTCTGCCTTTGCTTTTCCAGGGCTTCATAGTCTGTAAAAAGATCCAGCTGCTCAAAGGTTTCCTTCTGTTTCACTGCGGTTTCCGGCACTACCTTATTGGCAGCCAGATACATCCGGCGGATCAGAAGCTTTTTGTCCATGATCCGGTCATAAAGTCCCATCACCGCATCGGTGATCTTCTTTGTGGAAGAAGTCTGACTGTCCAGATTTACTGTTCCATGAGCATGTCTGGGAATCTTTCTGCCATAGCGGTCCACCTTAATCTCACCCTTATAATCCTTTTTCCGACCGGCATCTGTCAGATTTTCGATATCATACCCAACTGTCAGTGTCAGCTGATCTGTGACCAGGCGTTTATCCACCAGATCAAGAACAAGAAGATCCGTCATTTCCCGGATCACCAGGCGCGCCTGTTCAAATGTATAGGGGCAGGGCAGTACCTGTCCGGATCCAATGCTGTTGGTGGACGGTTTATATTCCTTGATGTCTGCAATCGTGCAGGGCTCCCATCCCCAGGCATGATCGATCAGAAGCTCTGCATTAATGCCAAAAAGCTCATAAAGAAGATCTTCGTTGTAGAAATCCCCCGGGCCTCCCAGGGAGCATCTGGCAATGTCTCCCATGGTAAACATGCCGTTTGCTTTCAGCTTTTTCTCATAGCCTTTTCCCACACGCCAGAAGTCCGTCAGCGGCTGATGATCCCACAAAAGCCTCCGGTAGGACATTTCATCAAGCTCTGCGATCCGTACTCCGTACTCATCCGGTTCGATATGTTTTGCCACAATGTCCATGGCGATCTTGCAAAGGTAAAGATTTGTGCCGATCCCTGCTGTTGCCGTGATTCCCGTAGTCTGCAAAACGTCACGGATCATCTTCATGGCAAGCTCCCGGGCGGTAAGTCCATAGCTTTTCAGGTAATGAGTGGCATCAATAAAGACCTCGTCAATGGAATAGATATGGATATCCTCCATTGCAATATATTTCAGATAAATATCTACAATCCGGGTGCTGTATTCCATATAAAATGCCATCCGGGGCGGAGCGGCAATATAACTGACCTCCAGCTCCGGATAACGTTCCAGATCCTCTGCCATATAGGAAGATCCGGAAAATTCACCTCCCGGAGCAAGCTTTTTTCTTCTGGCATTGACTTCCTTCACCTTCTGTACCACCTCAAAAAGTCTAGGGCGGCCCGGGATGCCATAGGACTTCATGGATGGAGATACAGCCAGACAGATGGTTTTTTCCGTACGGCTGGCGTCTGCCACCACAAGATTTGTTTTCATGGGATCCAGTCCTCTCTCCCGGCATTCCACGGAAGCATAAAAGGACTTCAGATCAATAGCTATATATACATGATTTTCGCTAATGTCACTCATCACCTTTTTTCAGCAGAAAACGTTCAATAATCTCTGCGACTCCGTCATGATTATTATCCCGTTCTGTCACATAATTGCCATACTCAGCCATGCCTTCATAAGCGTTGCACATAACTGCCCCCACATGGGCCGCCTGGAGCATTTCCACATCATTAGGTGCATCCCCGGCCGCCACAGAATTTTCCAGCGGGATACCCAGATGATCACACATCCATTTTACTGCAAATCCTTTTGACACACCTTCCGGCGCCACCTCCAGATAATACTCTGTAGAAAAAAAGCTTCGCACAGTTCCCTTCAGCGGATCCACACATTCTCTCTGGTATTTTTCCAGGTCCGGGCGGTTGTCCAGTCCTACCAGAAGTATCTTGTATGGATCAAAAGGAAATGCCGCATCCACATCCGGCACGATCTCATAAGGTATCGTGGATCTGTCTATATAATAATGCAGCTCCGGGCGGTCCTCCATTGCAAGCACACTGGTATCAGAATAGGACTGCACATGAAGTCCTCTGTTCAATGCTTCCTGAAATAAAGGCTTTGCCACTTCTGTTGAAATTGTTTTTCCGTAAATGGTCTTTTTATGAAAAGGATCATAAATCTGACCGCCGTTAAATGCAATCACATAACAGCCTTCTCTGGTAAGTCCGATCCGTTCTGCAATATGAACGCCGCTGGCAAGGGGTCTTCCTGTTGTTACCACAATCTTATGCCCCTGTTCCAGAGCCCGGTCAATAGCAGCCTGATTTCCTGCAGTGACTTCCTTCTGATCGTTTAAAAGCGTACCATCCAGATCTGTAAATAAAATTTTTGTGTGTTTTCCCACGGTTATTCCTCCTCAAATACGAAGCCGTATACCGGATCCTTTCGGAAGCTTTCGGATAAAATAGCTTTCATCTGGTCTGCAAATTCCGGACTCAGCTCCTTAAATTCCATATGTTCATACAGCGCCGAAGTTCTGCATGCATCCATTTCCTCTACGGCATCTATTAATTTTTTCATACAATCTCTGACTTTTTCTCTGTCTTTTTCCATAAGGGAAATCTGCATCTGCGCAGAAACCTTATGATATTCTCCGGTTTCAAAAAGCTCGGCAAGACCTGTCATTTTTTCTGTGATCATTCTGGCTTTCTGAAAATCCCCATGCTTTTCTGCCAGCATAAATATACCGCCCAGAGTCATTTCCGCTACGTTGTTTGTCTGAAAAAGCAGTTCTTCATATTCTTTAAAGGCACTGCTTCGGTCTCCCCTTATTTCACAGAGCTGTGCCTTATGAATCTTTTTCACCGGGTCCATCCGGGAAAAATATTTCAGACAGGCTTCTGCCTTCTCATAATCCTCATTACGGTAATAATAACTGAACAGTGCGTCAGCCGCCTTCTCCCGGATTTCTGAATCCTCACTTTCCAGCGCCTGCTTATACCATCCCAGGATCTCCCGGTCGCATTCTTTCATTTTTTCCGAATCCGGGATTCCCTTCAAGATCCTCCAGCCGTCCAGCGCCATGGCAAGGTGAAGGATCAGCCTGCTGCATCCGGGATACTGACAGATCTTTTTCCTGCAAAAATCAAAAGCCTCCTCAAAACTGACCTTTTGAAATTTTCCGTCCGCCTCCTGAACGATCACATTAACCTCTTCCTGTGTAAGCTCCTCCCGGAAAGACAGCAGCGTATCCGGCGTTGTCTCCAGTACCCTTGCAATTGGAGCAAGAAGCGTAATATCCGGCAGAGAAACATTGTTCTCCCATTTATTTACCGCCGGAGCAGTAACGCCAAGGCGTCTCGCCATTTCCTCCTGAGTCATATTTCTGTTTTTTCTGTATGTTCTGATAACTTCACCTATTCTCATAAATGCTCTCCTTTGCTTTTTTCGCATCGGCCTATGCTGCTTTTATCATAGCAGAGAGAATATCTTCTCACAACTGAACAGATGTTAAGTAAAAAGCAAAAAATTTAACTGTCATTCATAAAAACATGTGTCTAAGAACTCTCATTCTGCAAAATAAGCTTCGATTTTTTCTTTTACAGGGTTCTCACCGATAACGATCAGAACTTCCTGCCCTTCACTTATCGGCCGGAGAATGGCTTTTCCACGGGCAGCATTCACTTCCATCCACTGTCTCTCCCTGTTTTTGCCAAATCCTTTGATTCGAAAAACAGAACCGCATTCCGGTTCAGCCATAATTTTTTCCGCCCTGTCAGCCAGCTCTTCTGCCGTAAATGGAAGATTCATAAAATAAAGGGACGTAAATTTTTCCTCTGAAAAATGCTTTTTTTCGTAGGCTGTGGAGTGATATCCGCACTTCAGCAGCCGGTCATAATCCTGATCAGTCAGTTTTTCCCAGTCTTTTGAAAGAATCTCTCCCTCAAATGTTCGTCTGCAGCGGACATTTTTTATTGCCCGCTCCAGATGCTCTGTCACTGCTCTTTTTTGTTCTTCTGAAACCTCATCGCATCTGCTCAGCACCACACAGCCTGCGGACGCCGCCTCTGATGCCAGCAGATATTCTGCCTGATCCGAAAGCTTTTCTTCCAGTCCCCCGTCTACCACTGCGATCACATTCCCAATCTCATACCAGCGGTCCAGCGGCTCCTCATAAAGGGCATCAAAAAACTCATCTACGTCAAAGATCCCGGAAGGCTCCACGATCACCCTGTCATATCCGCACATTCCCATGGCGATCAGTTTTGTTTTAAATCTTCTTCTGTGAGTCTCTCTGTCGCATCCTCCTGCGATCATTTCCAGCTCACAGTTCTCTCCCTCCAGTTCCTTTAGAAGCATCATATCCACATTCACTGCACCAAAATCATTTTCTATGATCCCGATGTTCTGTCCCTGTTTCAAAAGATAGGAAGCATACTTTTTTATAAAGGTTGTTTTTCCCGCTCCCAGAAAACCGGTAATCAAGTCAATTTTTATCATAATATCAAATCTCCTGTCATAAGCCAAACGGATAAGTCCAACTGAAATCCCCTCAATCCTTAAAGAACAAAAGAGGGCTGCCAGATTCTCTTTTTCAGTGAATTTCTGACAGCCCTTTTGTTTTATGCTTTCATTGCCTTGCGGCCGCAGCACTGTTTGTATTTCTTGCCGCTTCCACACGGACATGGATCATTTGGATAAACCTTTTCTTCTTTTCTCTGGACAGGCTTACGCACACTGGAATCATCCTTATTAGTTCCGGTAACCTTGGCAACCTGCTCACGCTCGATCTTCTGCTCTACATGAACATGATACAGCATACGAACTGTATCCTCCTGAATGGAGTTGGTCATCTCATTGAACATATCATAAGCGCTCATCTTATACTCAACAACCGGATCTCTCTGTCCGTAGCCAACCAGTCCGATACCCTGACGGAGGATTTCCATATCATCGATATGATCCATCCACTTACTGTCAATGCACTTCAGAAGAACTACACGCTCCAGCTCACGCAGCTGCTCCGGTTCCGGGAATTCAGATTCCTTGGTCTCGTAAAGCTTCACAGCTTCTTCCTTAAGGATATGCTTCATCTCATTTTTCTTCTTGCCCTTTACTTTATCTTCAGTAAGAGCCTGGATAGGAATGATCGGAAGAAGGATCGTGTTAAATTCTTCAAGATTCCACTCAACAGCATCTACATCATCTGAGAAGCATCTGTCCACTGTATTATCCACAATATCAGTGATCATCTTATAAATGGAATCACGCATGTTCTCTCCATCCAGAACTTGACGGCGCTCTTTGTAAATGATCTCACGCTGTTCGTTGTTTACCTGGTCGTAATCAAGAAGATTTTTACGAATACCAAAGTTATTGAACTCAATCTTCTCCTGTGCTTTCTGGATCGCATTGGAAAGCATCTTATGCTCGATCTGCTCATTCTCAGCAACTCCAAGAGAAGTAAATACCTTCATCAGACGCTCAGAACCAAAGAGACGCATCAGATCGTCCTCCAGAGAGATATAGAAGCGGGACTCACCCGGATCTCCCTGACGTCCGGAACGTCCGCGAAGCTGGTTATCAATACGTCTGGACTCATGACGCTCTGTACCGATGATCTTCAGACCGCCGGCTTCTCTTGCCACGTCATCCAGTTTAATATCCGTACCACGGCCTGCCATGTTGGTCGCAATGGTAACTGCTCCGGCCTGACCTGCCTGAGCAACGATTTCAGCCTCCAGTTCATGGAATTTCGCATTCAGGACATTATGCTGGATTCCCTGACGGCGGAGCATCTTGCTGAGAAGCTCTGACGTCTCAATGGTAATCGTACCAACCAGAACCGGCTGCTGTCTTTCATGAGCTTCCTTTACAGCCTCAACAACTGCGTTGAATTTTTCTTTCTTTGTCATATATACAGCGTCTTCCAGGTCTTTACGCTGTACAGGTCTGTTGGTAGGGATCTCCACAACATCCATTCCGTAGATATCGCGGAACTCTTTTTCCTCAGTAAGGGCAGTACCGGTCATACCGCCTTTTTTGTCATATTTATTAAAGAAGTTCTGGAAAGTGATGGTGGCAAGTGTCTTGCTCTCACGTTTTACCTTTACATGCTCCTTAGCTTCAATAGCCTGATGGAGTCCGTCAGAATAACGGCGTCCCGGCATGATACGTCCGGTAAATTCATCTACGATCAGGATCTCATCATCTTTTACTACATAATCCTGATCTTTGTGCATCAGGTTATGAGCACGGAGTGCCAGAATAATATTGTGCTGGATCTCCAGATTTTCCGGATCTGCAAGGTTTTCGATATTAAAGAATTTCTCAACCTTTTTCACACCACGCTCTGTAAGGTTTACGATCTTATCCTTTTCATTTACTACAAAATCTCCGGTCTCGATGACCTCTTCACCCATAATAGCTGCCATTTTGGTCATCTCATGGCTGGCCTCACCACGCTCCAGCTGCTGTGCCAGAATATCACAGACCTCATAAAGCTTGGTGGATTTGCCGCTCTGTCCGGAAATGATCAGCGGTGTACGCGCCTCGTCAATAAGTACGGAGTCAACCTCATCGATGATACAGTAGTGAAGATCTCTCTGCACCAGCTGCTCTTTATAAATGACCATATTGTCACGCAGGTAATCAAATCCCAACTCGTTATTTGTCACATAGGTGATATCACATCCATAGGCCGCACGGCGTTCCTCCGGCTTCATATCATTCAGAACCACGCCAACTGTCAGTCCAAGGAACTCGTGAACCTTACCCATCCACTCGGCATCTCGCTTTGCCAGATAGTCATTGACTGTAACAATGTGTACACCCTTGCCTTCCAGTGCGTTCAGATATGCCGGAAGAGTGGATACCAGTGTTTTACCTTCACCGGTTTTCATCTCTGCAATACGTCCCTGATGAAGAATGATACCGCCGATGATCTGTACACGGTAATGCTCCATTCCAAGAACACGTTTCGCTGCTTCACGTACAGTTGCAAAAGCTTCTGGCAGCAGATCATCAAGAGTTGCTCCCTCTTCCAGACGCTTCTTATATTCTCTTGTTTTGTCCCTCAGTTCCTCATCCGTTAATTTCTGCATTTCCGGACGCAGTGCCTCTGTTTTTTCTACAAGCGGCATGATACGCTTAACTTCACGCTGGCTGTGTGTCCCGAATAATTTTGAAAACACGTTCATAAATATACTCCTGTTTGTTTTATTCTATAAAAAATCTGTTCTACGGAATCCTCCGTAATTTAGTTAATACAAGAAATCTATTCTATTCTATCACTTTCTTAATGGGAAAACAATGATTTTTCTCAGGCTTGTCAGATTTTTCCCCTTATGCTATGATTAGCTTCGAACTATGAAAACAGGCTTACATTCTCTTTGAATGTCGGCATATCCACTTTTATAAAAGAAAGGACTCTGATTTGAAAAAAAAGGAACTTGTCTTTATCATCTCCATTCTTATCTCGGCCCTGCTCCTGTGGGGTATTATGTTCCTGTTACGAAAAGGGGACTATGGTTCTGTAAGGATCACGGTAAATGGGGAAGAATATGGAACTTACTCTCTTTCCCAGGATCAGGTGATCTCCATCGGAGAGACCAATGTCTGCGAGATCAAAGACGGCAAAATAAAAATGACCGGGGCTGACTGTCCCGACCACCTCTGTATAAAGCAGAAAGCAGTGGGAAGTTCTGGAGGAACCATCGTCTGCCTTCCCAACAAAGTAGTAATAGAAGGAGTAAAAGCCGCAGGCTCTGAAGATATTTCTCCGGAATTTGATACGGCAGTATAAATTATGACTCATAAAAAAACAGCATATCTTGGACTTTTTGCCGCAATCGCCATTATCTTCGGTTATGTGGAATCCCTGATCCCATTTTTTGCAGGAATCCCCGGCATGAAGCTGGGTCTGGCCAACCTTGCCGTTCTTTTTATCCTTGAAAAATATTCCTGGAAAGAAGCCGCCCTGGTTTCCACAGTAAGGATCCTGGTGATCGGCTTCCTTTTCGGAAATATGTTCAGCATCCTCTACAGCCTGGCAGGAGCCGCATTAAGTCTTACAGTCATGACCCTCATGAAAAAATTTTCCGGTTTCAGCATCCTGGGTATCAGTGTTGCCGGAGGTGTTTCCCATAATATCGGACAGTTGATCGTTGCTTCTCTCATTGTGGAAAACACCAGTCTTCTTTATTATGCTCCGGCTCTTCTGATCTCCGGAGTTGTAACCGGACTTCTGATCGGACTTCTTGCCGGAGAAATTACAAAAAGGATACGCCTGTAAAAAAAGGCGTATCCTTTCTTTTGTCTATTTCAGCATATCTGTCTCATAAGTATTTTTCATAAGTTCAAAGCGTTCTTTCATTCCTTCTGTGAGATATACCTTATGATTCTCGTCCACAAAAGCGGCATCTGCTCCATATTTTTCCAGAAGAGGCAGCGCTTTTTCTTTTCCCAGCACAAAGCACGCTGTAGAAAGTCCATCTGCAAAAAGTCCGCTGTCACAGACAACTGTTACGGAAGTAAGACCATTCCATACAGGGTAACCGGTTTCCGGATTAAGAATGTGATGATATCTTTTTCCATCTTCCATAAAATACCTCTCATAATCCCCTGATGTGGAAAGAAATTCTCCACCCTTCAAAGTAACGGCTCCCAGATAATCTCCTTCCGGTTCCCTTGGATCTCGTATGGCCACTCTCCAGTCTGACTGATCCGGCTTTTCTCCGTAAGCCATCACGCTGCTTCCGCCCAGATTCAGGATCATTCCGGAAACATCCTTATTCTGTCCTAAAAAATCCATGACAAGATCGCAGCCGATACCCTTTCCTGCCGCCCCAAGATCTAATGTAGCGCCGTCTTTTAACGTAACTTTATTTCCATCAAGTTCAAGCTTTTCATATCCTGTTTCTTCCAGAAGTGATTCTAATTCTCCCGTTTGAGGAATCCCTGCATTTTCTCCTCCGATATCCCAGAGACGGATCACCCTGCCAAGAGTAGGATCAAAAGCTCCCTGAGAATCTTCTGCAAGCTGCTGTGTTTTTTTCAGATAATCAGCAAGCTCAGCAGAAACCTCAACAGTTTCCCCTCCGGCATGATTCACCTGCGCGATCTGAGAATCTTCCTCTGTCCAGGAAAGAATCTCATCTTCCGTTTTTTTTAGAAGCTTCCCAATGGAAGGATTCAGATCTTTTCCTTTTGTATACAAAGTTTCTGAAACAACCGTATTCATGGCAAAATCTGTATTGGTGTATTTTTGAGTTTTCGCCTGAACGGGACTGAAAACAAGTCCTGCCAGTAACATGCCTGCTAAAACTGTGCTCATCCCGAATTTCTGTTTTTTTGTCATTAAACCACCTTTCTGATGTCAGTGCGGCAGAAGTTCTCTGGTTTCCTCCACTGCTTTTTTTGTTCCTGCCAGCATGGAACAGGGCTGATCCAGAGTAATGGAAGTCCCGTCTGTTTGTCCAACCATTCCTCCGGCCTCCTCAATGATCACCGAAGCCGCTGCAAAATCGTATGGATTAAGCTTCATTTCCAGATAAACCGCGTTTCTTCCAGAAGCGATTCTGCACAGATCCAGTGCAGCAGATCCTCCGCTTCGAATGCAGAGACTTCTCATATAAAGTTCTCTCACAGTCTTAAAAAGAATATCCATTTTATCTTCATTATATCTTGCACATCCAAAAGCTGCAATTCCTTCTGTAACAGAAATATTTTCCATCTGCAGCCTCTGTCCGTTCAGCGTACTTCCTTTTCCACGAATTCCCACATACATCTCATCCATATAGGGGTCATATACAAATCCTGCCTTCATTTTTCCATGGTGTGCCAGTCCCACAGAAATACAGCTGAAATGATAATCAAACATAAAGTTTGTGGTTCCGTCTATAGGATCAATATAAAACGTATATTCTCCGGAAGCTCCCGCTCCCTGATTTCCCTCTGTATCCTCTTCACCGAAAAAAACAGCTCCCGGCAGGATCGCACTCAACTCACGAATCAGAAAACGCTGGATCTCTGTGTCAAAATCCGTACAAAAATTGGCAAGTCCTTCTTTTTTATGGATTGTTTCCTTTGATAGCTTTGCATTTCTCAGCTTCTCACCGGCTTTACGGACAACAGCTTCTATCGCCTGATAGTCTATATCCGTACTGCTTTCCACAGACGGTTCTCCTGGTGCCATCTCCTCTGTCATCAGGATTTCCTCTGCCGGCTTCTTTTCTGGAACTTCAGGTTTCTCCGCTTTTCTACTCTCTCCGTCCACCTCGGAATATCCCTTCCATGGTTCCACATCCCAGCCGCCAAATTCTCTGACATTTTTCACAACATATTTCCTGCTTCGGTCAAAGCCCCAGTAAAGAACACCGCCCAGCACACCTCCAAGGCTGTTAAAAAACAGATCTGTAAGCTGAAAAGTTCCAATTTTCAGAAAAAGCTGACAGCTCTCGATACACAACGAACAAAAGAAACCAATCCAGAGACTGTTCAGCAGAACCTCCTGTACCTTTTTCTTTCTGTAATCTGTCTTATGTTCCCATACCCGGTACAAAAGAGGAAGCAGCGGCAGAAACATAATCAGATTCTCCACATTTTCTGTATAAATACTTCCATCCGACTTATGTAATCCCCAGATTCCCAGAACACTGTCCAGGGGATTTCCCCAGATGGTCCTGCAGAAAAGTGTCCGGAACAGAACCAGGCATCCATAAAATACCAGGAGAAATTCTCTACGAAACTGCCTGTTGGTTCGAAATTCCTGTACCCAGGTCCGTATCACCGCTTCCGTGCCTTTTTTCTTTATCTGCATGTATACGCTCATAAAAAGAACGGCGATTACCAGCGATGCACCGCAGTTCTGATAAAGAACGCCAAGCACATTCCCGATCACTGAAACCATATAATCCATTAGAATACCACCCTTTCTTGATTATTCTTTTTACATTATACTCAAACTTTCCGGAAACATCAATTTGTGTTTGTGGGGATGGGGGCTTTAGTTTCTTTTTTCCTACAGACCGAAATTATATAGTCCATTTTGTTCCAAAACCGAATAGTCCATTCCGTTCCGACCTATACTTTCTGAAAAAAGGAGGTACAGGCATGAAATTTCAGCGGATTCAAGATCTTCGCGTAGACTCTGACCTGTCACAGAGACAAATTGGAGAGATACTCCATATCAGTCAGCGCACCTACTCTCACTACGAAACAGGATCCCGGGATATTCCTGTCGAAATGCTTATCCGAATTGCAGATTACTATAATATCAGTCTTGACTATCTGGTTGGCCGCAGTGACCGGAAGGAAAAAGTCTGAATAAAAAGCGGTATTATCTGGCTGGAACGATTTCCAGCCAGTATCCGTCCGGATCGCTGATAAAATAAATTCCCATGCCCGGATTTTCATAGCAGATACAGCCCATCTCCTGATGTTTTTTGTGAGAGGCTTCCATATCATCTGTTGAAAATGCCAGATGAATCTCATTGTCCCCCAGATTATAGTGATCTTTTTCCCAGTCTCTAAGCCAGGTAAGCTCCAGCTGAAAATCAGTTTCTCCATCACCCAGATAGCAGAGGATAAAACTTCCGTCCTCTGCTTCCTTGCGTCTTACTTCCTTAAGACCCAGAGCCTCCTCATAAAATCTTAAAGATTTTTCCAGATCGACCACATTGTAATTGTAATGTACAAATTTAAAGCTCATATTATTTTCTCCCTTTCATTAATTCATAATAAAAAATATACTGCTGCATGATTCCTCTCATGCCATGATATCTCCTGTTTGGAAATCCCCTTTTATAATGGATCTCCAGAACCTGACGGATATGAGTGTCCACAGGAAAAGCATCCATATGATGCAGGGCAAACAGACAGATACAGTCTGCAACCTTTTCTCCCACACCACTAAGCCTCATCAGTTCCTTTTTTGCCCGGCTGTAATATCTCATCTGAAAAATTTTTTCCAGAGAAACCTCTCCTTCTGCAATGCTTCGTGCCGTTTCCACAAGATACCTGGCTCGATATCCCATGCCCAGTTCTCTCAGTTCCGTCTCTGTAGCCAGTGCCAGTGCTTCCGGTCCCGGAAAACTGTAATACTCCACCCCCTCCCGGGAAATCTTTTTATCTCCGTAACAGGCACAGAGTCTCTCAATACATCCCCGAATCCTGGTAATATGATTCTGCTGAGAAATCAGAAACGTAATAATCATCTCCCAGAGATCCTGTCTGAGAATCCTGATCCCGCTTCCCATTTCTGCTGCCGCACTGAGGTACCGGTCTCTTGGATTTACTTTTTGTATGTATTCACTGTAATCGGTATCCAGATCAAAATAAGGAACCCAGAAACATATCAATTCTACATCACTGCAGTGGAAATCCACAATAGTACCTTTCTGTGTGATTTCCAGATACTGATCTCCCGCTACAAGAGAATAGGTGTGCTCTCCGATCTTTTTCATACGAAAGCACTGTCCGGAGTCACATATCTGCTCCAGACTGAAATTATCAAGTTCCATTGTTACCATATATATCTCTCTGTACTTTCTGATTTATTTTACATCTGATGGCGCACTATCTTATATTCATCTCCTGAACGATAGTAGGGACATTCCTTTACATTACTGGTTAGAAAACGATAATATTCATCTTCATCCAGATTTACATCACAATAATAAGTTTCTGTTTCTTCATCATACACATAGTTGGCACAATAATCGCAGCTTGCCGCACTCACACATTTCACCTCCTTGATTTAAAATATCATTCTTTTTCTTTCTGTATGCATCTTATCACAGATGAATGCAAATAGTAAATTAAGGAATCAAATTTTTTTAAAACCTTATTGCCTAATTCCTACTGATATGATATGCTGTGTAAGTTGTTAACCTTTTAACGAATCAAGAAATATTTTCAAAAGCAAAGGAGACCAGGATATGCAGAAAATGCAAAAATCTGTATTCCCCGGCGGCATACATCCTACCGACGGCTTTGACAAGGCTCTCTCCATGAACTGCGCAGTAATGCCTTACCGTCCTGAAACTGTCACGATTCTTTCGGAACAGTCTTTTGGCGGAAAATGCAGTTTTCTTGTAAAGCCCGGCGAGCATGTAACAGAAGGCCAGCTTATTGGTAAGCCTGAAGCCTTTATGGCCGCTCCCCTCCACGCCAGCGTAAGCGGTAAAGTCCTTGCTGTAAAAGAAATCACAGAACAGGGCCGCAGACTTATGGCGTGTATCCTGCAAAGAGAGGAATCTCCGGTTTCAGAAGCAGAAGCTTCCTATAAAAAAGGAACTGCTGATATCGGCCTTATTTCCAGAGAAGAAATCCTGACTGGAATTCGCGATGGCGGTCTGACCGGAATGGGCGGAGCAGGATTCCCCACTCACAAAAAATATGAAACTGACAAAAAAATCACTGATCTTCTCATCAACGGTGCGGAATGTGAGCCTTTCCTTACCTGTGACTACCGTCTCATGCTGGAAGAAGGCTACTCTCTCCTTAACGGTGTAAGACTTCTTCTAAAAGGCAGCGGTGCCGAAAAAGCCTATATCTGTATGGAGGACAACAAGCCTCTGGCAGCAGAGAATCTCCAGAAGATTCTCACAGAAATGTCCGCTTCCGGTCTGATGTCTGAAGGAGAAAATCTGGAGATCCGTGTACTTCCCACCAAATATCCTCAAGGCGGCGAACGTCAGCTGATCCAGGGGGTTCTTGGACGCGAAGTTCCCATGGGCGGACTTCCTGCAGATGTAGGTGTGATCGTTTCCAATGTAGGAACAGCAAAGGCTGCTGCAGACATGATCCTTGGTAATACACCTCTGACAAAAAGAATCGTTACTGTCACCGGATCTGTAAAAAATCCGGGGAATTATCTGGTTCCTGTAGGAACCTCGGCAAAAGAACTGATCCAGTTTTGCGGCGGAGTAACAACGTCAGAAAACCGCATCATTGCAGGCGGTCCTATGACTGGTCCCTGTGTTGCCCATAACTGGAACGGAGAAAACGAACTTTTCCATGTAACAAAAAACACTTCCGGAATCCTTGTACTTCCGGAACCTGGCTATGAAGAACAGCCCTGTATCCGCTGTTCCGGCTGCGAAAGCGTATGCCCGGCAGGTCTGGTTCCCTACAAGATTGAATTTGCACTTCTTGATCAGGACTACGATCTCTGCGAAAAGCTTTATGCCAGCGAATGTATCGCCTGCGGATGCTGCTCCTATATCTGTCCTGCCAGACGGGAACTTTCTGTACGGACCAAAGAAGCCAGAGACATTGTAAAACAGAGAATGAGGGAAAGGGCGGTAAAAAAATCATGAACCAGACAAAAACCTTCAGCGGCCCCCATATCCGCACAGCCAATACAACACGGAACATCATGCTCCATGTTGCTGTTTCTCTGATGCCGGCCCTCTTAGGCTCCATTTACTTTTTCGGGATCCGTTCACTGTACATCACCGGACTTTCCGTAACTGTCTGCGTTCTGACAGAGTATATCTGGCAGAAACTGGCAAAAAAACCGGTCACTGCAGGAGATTTCAGTGCTGTGGTCACAGGTATCCTTCTTGCCTTTAACATGCCTGTCACCGCACCTTTATGGGTGATCGTTGCAGCTGATATTTTCAGTATTCTTGTAGTCAAGCAGATGTTTGGCGGTATCGGATGCAACTTTGCCAATCCGGCACTGATGGGCCGCCTTCTGACCATGGTGGTATGGCCGGGAACCGTTATGCAGTACGTCGCTCCCAGAACACTGACAGTCTCCGGTTTTGATGCAGTTTCCTCAGCCACAGTGCTGGGCGCTGTAAAAAACGGCGGAGAAGCAGGCTACAGCTATCTGCAGATGTTCCTTGGGGAAACCCCCGGCGCACTTGGTGAGACCAGCAAACTCCTTCTTCTGGCAGGATTTGCCTATATGTGCTTTATGGGAATTGTAAATGCAGAGGCGGCACTTACCTATATCGGTACAGTGGTTCTTCTGACCTTTGTGTTCGGACCTTCCGGACTCTTTACAGGAGACATCCTTCTGAACCTTTTTGGCGGCGGTCTGATCCTTGGGGCATGCTATATGCTTACAGACTACGCCTTTGCCTCAAGAAGAGGCCGTCTGCTTTATGCAGTCACCGCCGGAGTCATTACTGCGGCCATCCGTATCTTCAGTTTTTATCCGGAGGGAATCTGCTTCGGTATCCTGACAGCCAACTGCCTTGCCGGTGCACTGTCTATGCTCCATAAAAAACATGTATACGGCGTAAAAAAAGCTTAATTTGGAGGAATATTCATGAAAAATAAAGAAATAAAAGGAATTCTGGCTCTTGTTGTCGTGACCGCCCTTTCTTTTGGCGTGATCATTGGTTCAAGATCCCTGGCCATCAGCGCAGGCGGCGATTCTGCTGCTCAGAGTACAGAAGCTCTAGAGGAGCTTGATGTAAGCGGCGCAGAAAATATTGAAAAAGCATCCAAAACCGCTGACGGCTATCTGGTTACCGTACGAGCTAAAGGATATGTAGGCGACATCGTAATGGATGTGGCTTTTGACGAATCCGCCTCTAAGATCACCAGCGTTCAGATCATTGAACAGGCTGAGACAGATGGGCTTGGCTCAAAAATCGCGGAAGCTGAGTTCCTGGATCAGTTCAAAGGGGTTGAAGCGCCTGTTTATCTTCCGGGCATGGATGTTTCCACTGGAACTGACAGTACAGAAGCAGAAGCCGCTCCAGAAGAATCTGAGGATCTCAGCGTCCTTGAGGGAGCTTCCCTTGCAGACGGTACCTATGAGGCAAAAACAGAAGCCCCGGATTCCAATGGTTTCACTGACGTAGTCACTCTTACTGTAAAAGACGGCGCTATTACAGAAGCAAGCTGGGATGCTGTGACTGAAGACGGCAGCAAAAAAAGTATCATGTCCGAAAACGGTGAGTACACCATGACGGAAGACGGACTCACCTGGAAGGAGCAGGCAGAAAAGCTCGCTTCCGCTCTGATCGAGAACCAGTCCCTTACCTTCCTGAACACAGATGCAGAAGGCAAAACCGATGCTGTTTCCGGTGTCAGCATTTCTGTAAACAGCTTTATTGATCTGGCAGCACAGTGTATGAAACAGGCCGCAGGTCTGGAAACTGCCCCGGCAGATCCTTTTGCCGGTGCTGTTCTTACAGATGGTACCTATGAAGCAACAACAGAAGCTCCGGATTCCAATGGATTCACTGATGTAGTCACTCTTACTGTAAAAGACGGTGCTATTACAGAAGCAAGCTGGGATGCAGTGACCGAAGACGGCAGCAAAAAAAGCATCATGTCTGAAAACGGCGAGTACACCATGACTGAGGACGGACTTACCTGGAAAGAGCAGGCTGAAGCTCTTGCTTCCGCTCTGATCGAGAACCAGTCTCTTTCCTTCCTTAATACAGACGCAGAAGGCAAGACTGACGCTGTTTCCGGCGTAAGCATTTCCGTAAACGGCTTTATCGATCTGGCAACCAAATGTCTGGAAGAGGCTTCCGGCATTCAGGCTTCCCAGCCGGAAACAGAAGAAGCTCCGGAAGAAGAAGCTGCTTCTGAGAAAACTGCAGATATGGCCGGAACTGAGATCGACGCTGTCTCCGGTGCAACCATGTCCTCTACCGCAGCAGTAACCGGCATTAATGAAGCATATAATTTCTTACAGACAGTGAAATAAGAAAACGGAGGTTTCAATATGAAGTTAAGATATCCGGCAGAAGCCTTTGCTCTGGGGATCGTTCTTTTTTCCGCAGGCATGAAGGAAGCCTTTGCAGCCGGGATCCTGGTGATCTTCACTTCTGTATTTGCAGAACTTTTGAAGAATCTTCTGGAAAAGGCAGTTCCCACATGGAGCCTGAAGCTCTGTGTCTACATTGCCTCCGGTTCTGTCTGCGCTTCCGCTTTTCTTGCAGGCTTTGCGGTTCTGGGAACTGTTCTTCCTACAGAACTGTGGATCATGGTCTTTATCGTAGGACTTCTCTGCGGAAAACATGCACTTTCCGGAAATACAGACGGTAAATATGGCGAACTCCTTCTGGAATCCGCCTTTATCTGGGGACTGTGGATCCTGTTTACTGTTTTCCGCGAATTTCTGGGCAGCGGAAGCATCTTCGGAAATACCGTCTTTACGGCAGCATTCCAGTCCAAAGCCTTCCTGAATACCACCTTTGCATTCATGGAGGCGGGACTTGTCCTTGCATCCGTAAACGGAATCCTGAAAAAAGACTGCAAAGGAATGAACAGCCTGTTCCCTGTAGTTCCCGCCATGTTTCTTTTTCATCCCTTTACAGTAGAAAGCTTTGCAGGGATTCCGGGAACCATATGGGTGATCGCTGTTCCCCTTCTTCTGTTCCTTTCCGTAAAACAGACTTTAAAATTTGCCCGTACCGGAAAATTCTTCCGGGGGATTCCGGTAGATATGCTGGCAGCAGGATTTATTTATATGATTCTGAGCATCTACTGATCTTTTCAGCGGCATGGCCTTTGGGCTGTGCCGTTTTTTATACCAATTTTTGTATAAATTTTATTTGACAAAGTATATGTGCAATGCTATAATTCCTCCCCGATATCTCAACCGAAAGG
This sequence comes from uncultured Blautia sp., assembly GCF_902497045.1. NCBI lineage: Bacteria > Bacillati > Bacillota > Clostridia > Lachnospirales > Lachnospiraceae > Blautia > uncultured Blautia sp. The sequence continues at coordinate 23,175 of NZ_CABVDF010000014.1, forward strand.
AGCGTTTCTATGACATTTTATCAGGAGCTGCAGCTGAACCAGCAGGGTTCTAAGGCAATCATCAAAGCTTCATCCACCACTGGCGAAAAGCTGCGCCATATTTCTATTTATCTGTTCAAGATTCTCATTACCATGGTTTTCTGCATGGCTTTTGTTATGGGCTACAGCAAAATCTTCGGAGACGAAAACAGTATCGTAGGCGTTATTGTTCTTCTTTGTATCATGGTCTTCCGGTATGCCGATTTCGGAATGCAGATGCCGGGATCTCTGGCATCCCTTGCCATTATTTTCAGTATTCTTGCATTTGGACCCAGACTGGCAAACGCCGCCGGACTTTTTGGAGAACTGGTCATCAACGCTGGCTGCATCTTTGCCCTTCTGCTTTTGGGCTGTCATAATGTTATGATGGCAAATCATTCCACTCTTGTTCTTGGCTATCTCCTGCTTTACGGCTATGATACCACAGGAGAAACTTACCTGATGAGACTGGCTGCCATAGGAGCAGGCGCTGTTCTGACTGCACTTGTCTTTTACAGAAACCACCGAGAACTAAGCTACAAAAGAAAACTCCGTGATGTTATAAAAGAGTTCCGGCTGACTTCTCTTCGGACACGCTGGCAGCTGACCGTAACCTTCGGTGTTTCCACTGCTGTTTTTCTCGGGGGACTTTTTCATATTCCAAGAACTATGTGGATCGGAATTGCTGCCATGTCCGTACTTCTTCCTTTCCGCACAGATATGAAGGAACGAGTCAAAGGACGTATTCCCGGAAATATTATCGGCGCAGTGGTCTTCCTTGGCATCTGCCTGTTCCTTCCTGCCTCTGTCTTTCCTTATATCGGTGTAATCGGAGGCATCGGCGTGGGGCTTTCCGCTACCTATCAGTGGCAGGCAGTATTTAATTCTCTGGGCGCCATGGCGATCGCCACCAGTATTCTTGGTCTTCCCGGAGCTATCCTCTTCCGGATTGCCAATAACTTTATTGGTTCTGTTTACGGACAGATCTTTGAAAAAATATCCAGCCGGTTCCTTGACCGGATCACTCCTGCCCGGGCCTGATCTTCTTTTTCCGGCATCATAAAAAGCCACAGCTTCTGACATTTTCGTAATGTTGGAAACTATGGCTTTTTCTTATTCATAATATCTGTGCTATACAAAAAACACAGATTTTTTCAGGCATTTTCCTCCAAAATATCCCTCACCAGGCAGCGGATAAAATCTCTGCATTTTCCGCATCCTGTCCCAAATCCGGTAGCCTTCTGTACTTCATCAAAATCTTTTGCACCTGCCTTGATGGCATCTTCAATCATTCCATACGTAATATTCTTACAATGACATGCTTCTTTTTTTCGATTCATAGAGTATCCTCTCTTTCTGA
>NZ_CABVDF010000015.1:0-23891 GCF_902497045.1 uncultured Blautia sp.
ATTAATAGCATTCTGGACATGTTCAACAAACAGCTCCCGTATTTTCTGGTAAGCCCCCAGACCTTTTAAGACGGATTCCGCTTCGTAACCGGCATTTTGGAATCTGGAAGTCCAGGATTCCGGATGTTCTCCGGCCATATCGTTATGGGCATGATCTCCGGCAACGATCATAAAAGGAGCCAGAACTACTTTTTCTACAGGAAGATCATTGTCTGCGGAATCGCAGTTCCGGGATGAAATCCCATAATTGCTGATCTCCTGGATCAGTTCCTGCACAGAAGGACTGGATTCTACCGTACCCAGAAAGATATGAGGATACCCCATATCCTTAAAAAGCTGACCCAGCTCTTCGTAAACAGCATTTGCCTGATGGGCAGTGCCATGCCCCATCAGCACCAAAGCAGTATTTTTATCCAGATATTCAAAGCGTTTTCCGATGGCATGGACAATTGTTTCTGCATCCTTTTGACCGGAAAGCAAAGGTGCGCCAAAGGAAATGGATTGAAAACAGCTCTTATAAGAAAGAACTTCATCTTTCATGATGTGGTTTTCAATGCCGTCCAGAATGTGGGTAGGCTGCACGATAACCTCAGTGATCCCGTCATCGATCATCTGCTCCATAGCTTCGCAGACATTGGGGATGATGATTTGATCCCGCTTTTTTAAGATTGAAAGAATCATCCGGCTTGTCCAGGCACGATAGATCCTGTATTCGGGAAAAGCGGCAATTATATCGTTTTCAATTCGTTCTATAGTTGCTTTTCTGGCATCCTCATAGCTTGTGCCAAAGCTGACTACCAGAATGGCCTTGTGACTGTGTTCCATGGAAATATCCTCCGTTATCTGCCAAAGGCAGTTTGTTTCTTTTCTCTGTGGACTATTATACTATAAAAATCATGAGGAGAAAACAAAAAACGGCAAAAAACAAAATTCATATTGACTTTTTTGCAGGTCGATAATATCATACCAACATATGAAATAAATATGTAAATTAAGACACAGAAGGAAAGGTGGAACGAGATATGGCAAAGATTTATAAGAGTACAGAAGATCTGATAGGTAATACTCCTTTAATACAGGTGTCTAATATAAAAAAAGAACTGGGACTTCAGGCGGAGATTCTGGTAAAGCTGGAATATCTGAATCCGGCTGGCAGTGTGAAAGACAGAGCAGCCAGAGAGATGATCCGGGATGCAGAAGAACGCGGAATTCTGAAAGAAGGGTCCGTGATCATTGAGCCTACTTCGGGCAACACAGGAATCGGTCTGGCGGCTCTGGCGGCAGTGAAGGGGTATCGGGTAGTTCTTACCATGCCGGAAACCATGAGTGTGGAGAGGCAGAATATTCTGAAGGCTTATGGTGCGGAGATTATTCTTACAGAAGGTGCACGGGGAATGCAGGGGGCCATCGACCGGGCAGAGGAGCTGGCAAAAGAAATTCCGGGAAGCTTTATTGCCGGACAGTTTGTCAATCAGGCTAATGCAGAAGCGCACAGAAAAACTACCGGACCGGAGATCTGGAGAGATACAGACGGGAAAGTGGATATTTTTGTAGCCGGTGTAGGTACAGGCGGAACGATCACCGGCACAGGAGAATATCTGAAATCACAGAATCCGGATATAAAGATCGTAGCAATGGAACCTGCCGATTCTCCGGTACTTTCACAGGGCAGGGCAGGCGCCCATAAGATTCAGGGTATTGGGGCAGGCTTTGTCCCGGAGGTACTGAATACAGAAGTTTATGACGAAGTAGTCACAGTAGAGGCGGAGGATGCCTTTGCAGCAGCCAGACTGCTTGCCAGAAAAGAAGGATTTCTTGTAGGGATTTCTTCGGGGGCAGCTTTTCATGCAGCGGCAGAACTTGCGTGCCGTCCGGAAAATAAAGGGAAGACGATCGTAGTCCTTCTTCCGGATTCAGGAGACCGATATTATTCTACACCGTTGTTTCAGCAGCAGTAATCGAAAAAATAACCATCAGAACGGAGAGAAACATGGAAAAAACCATTACAGAGGACAGACAGAAAGAAATTGAAAGAAGCATTATAAAGAAATTCCGGAAACCTGTCTGGAGAAGATTTACCAAAGCTATTAATGAGTATGAACTGATCAAGGATGGAGATAAAATTGCTGTATGCATTTCCGGAGGAAAAGATTCCATGCTGATGGCAAAACTGTTCCAGGAGCTTGCCCGTCATGGAAAGAAAAACTTTGAGGTGGTTTTTCTTGTGATGAATCCAGGCTATAACGACGCCAATTATCAGCTGATCCTCAGTAATGCCCGGACTCTTGGCATTCCCATTACTGTTTTTGAATCAGAAATTTTTGATATTGTGAAGGATGAAAAAAGTTCTCCCTGTTATCTCTGCGCCCGTATGCGCAGAGGCTATCTTTACAGCAGGGCGAAAGAACTGGGCTGCAACAAGATTGCTTTGGGACATCATTATGATGATGTGATCGAGACAATCCTTATGGGGATGCTTTACGGTGCCCAGGTGCAGACCATGATGCCAAAGCTGCACAGTACGAATTTTGAGGGGATGGAACTGATTCGTCCTATGTATCTGATCCGTGAGGAGGATATCATCCACTGGGCAAATTATAATGGACTTCGCTTCCTCAGATGTGCCTGCCGTTTTACAGAACAATGTGCAAATAAAGAGGAGACCGATAAAAGCTCAAAGAGAGCTGAGGTAAAGGAACTGATCCATACCCTTGCCCAGAAGGATCCGGTAATTGAATTTAATATTTTCAAAAGCGTGGAAAATGTAAATCTGAATACGGTAGTAGCCTATAAGAAAGATGGTGTGAAGCATCATTTTCTGGAAACCTATGATGAACAGTAAAGGAAGAGACTGAAAAGATGAAAATTTCCACAAGAGGACGATATGCCATCCGGGTAATGCTGGATCTGGCAGAACATGATAAAGGACAATATATCCCACTGATGGATATTGCAAAAAGACAGGAAGTTTCTGAAAAATACCTGGAATCTATCGTATCTGTATTAAGCAAAAATAAATTTGTTCATGCACTCAGAGGAAAAGGAGGCGGCTACCGTCTGTCAAAAGCCCCGGGAGAATATACCGTAGGCAGTATTCTGAGACTGACAGAGGGGTCTCTGGCGCCTATTGCCTGTCTTGAAGATGAGCCGAATCTTTGCGAGAGAGCCGGAGAATGCAGAACTCTCGGCATGTGGCAGGACTTTTATAAGCTGATCAACGAGTATTTTGACGGAATCACATTGGAAGATCTTATGGGAGAAGGCTGTCCTTATATAAAGTGATCTGATACATGGATTTAACATGTATTTTATTGAACTTTTCTTTTTTATATGCTATAGTAAAAACAGTTCCAGAGGAAAGACAGGATGAGACAGATGGACCAGAGATTTTTTGATGCAGTAGAAGACAATCCAATTATTGCGGCAATAAAAAGTCCGGAAGATTTGAAGGAATGCTGCAGTATTCCGGAAATACAGATTGTTTTTATTCTGTATGGAGACATCTGTTCCCTGAAAGAAATCGTAAAGACAGTAAAGGATGCCGGTAAGATCGCCATGGTTCATGTGGATCTGATCAGCGGTCTCAGTACAAGAGAGATTGCTGTTGATTTTGTCCATACAGACACAGAGGCAGATGGGATCATCACTACCAGACCGGCGCTGATCAAACGGGCAAGGGAATTGTCCATGTATACAGTCCTTAGGGTATTCCTTCTGGATTCTATGGCATATGAAAATATCTGTAGCCAGCAGCACAGTGTAAAACCGGACTTTATGGAGGTGCTTCCCGGGGTGATGCCAAAGATCATCAGGAAGCTTAGTCAGTCTATAAAGACCAGGATCATTGCAGGAGGACTGATCTCAGACAGAGAGTCGGTAATGGCGGCACTGGATGCAGGAGCCTGCGGGGTTTCTTCTACCTGTCATCAGGTGTGGAGGATGTAGGAAGCGGCTGCGGAATGATAAAACTGAATTATTAAGGCAAGAGAGAAGAGAGCCTGACAGATAGCGCACAGAAAAGATGCGTTTATTTGTCAGGCTTTTTGAATCAGGTGAAAAGGAGAGAGAACATGATGTATGACGTAGTGATTATTGGCGCAGGTGTGACGGGCACTGCCTGTGCAAGAGAATTATCCAGATATCAGGCAAAGATCTGTGTGCTGGAAAAGGAAGAGGATCTTTGCTGCGGTACTTCAAAGGCAAACAGCGCCATTGTCCATGCCGGTTATGATGCCAGGGAAGGTTCCCTGAAAGCAAAGCTCAATGTAAGAGGCAGTGAAATGATGGAAAAGCTGGCGCAGGAACTGGACTTTCCATTTAAGAGAAACGGATCTCTGGTGATCTGCCTCCATGAAGAGGATTTTCCGCGTCTTAAGGAGCTTTATGACAGAGGGATCAAAAACGGAGTCAGGGATCTCAGAATTCTTGATGGAGAACAGGTGAAGGAGATGGAACCGAATATTTCAGATCAGGTATATGCGGCTTTGTATGCGCCTGCGGCAGGAATTGTATGTCCTTTTGGTATGAATATTGCTTTTGGAGAAAATGCGGCGGCAAACGGAGTGGTATTTTATTTTGACACGGAAGTAAATGGAATCAGCAGGCTGGAGGAAGGATGGGAGGTTTCCACCTCCAGAGGAATCTTCCGTGGCAGATGGATCGTAAATGGAGCAGGCGTTTATGCAGACAGGATCCATAATATGGTCAGTGGGAAAAAATTACATATTACAGCCAGACGAGGCGAATACTGTCTTTTGGATCACAGTGCAGGAAATCATGTTTCTCATACGATTTTTGCTCTTCCGGGAAAATATGGCAAAGGAATTCTTGTGGCGCCTACCGTACATGGAAATCTGCTTCTGGGTCCAACTGCCATAGATACGGATAATAAAGAGGGTACCTGCACCACCAGAGAAGGTCTGGATCAGGTTCTGGAAAAAGCAGGGATGAATGTAAAGAATCTTCCTATGCGTCAGGTGATTACTTCTTTTGCAGGACTGCGTGCCCATGAGGACGGAGATGATTTCATTATAGGAGAACCGGAGGATGCACCGGGCTTTCTGGACTGTGCGGGCATTGAATCACCGGGACTGACGGCAGCTCCTGCTGTCGGTGAAATGGCAGCAGGAATCCTGAAAGAAAAAATGGGACTGAAAGAAAAAACAGATTTTATTTCTGAAAGAAAGGGGATCCTTGATCCAAAAACTCTTGATAAAGAAGCGTATCGGAAGCTGATAAAAGAACAGCCTGCTTATGGAAATATCGTCTGCCGCTGCGAAAAGATCACAGAGGGAGAAATCCTGGATGCCATCCACAGACCTCTGGGAGCAAAATCCCTGGATGGGATCAAGCGAAGGACAAGAGCCGGTATGGGAAGGTGTCAGTCCGGTTTCTGTGCACCCAGGACCATGGAGATCCTGGCCAGAGAATTACATGTGGATATGGCAGATATTACCAAGACTGGAGGGCATTCCGGAATTATAGAAGGTGTGAATAAGGATTCATTGTGAAAAATACAGAAAGCGGGAGGAAAGATCATGGAAAACTATGAGATAGTGGTTATTGGAGGCGGACCGGCAGGACTGGCGGCAGCCATATCCGCAAAGAAAAACGGAATGAAAAAGGTTCTGATCCTGGAAAGAGACCGGGAACTGGGAGGAATCTTAAATCAGTGTATCCATAATGGTTTCGGTCTTCATACCTTTAAGGAAGAGCTTACAGGACCGGAATATGCAGAAAGATTTATCCGGATGGCACAGGAAGCAGAGGTGGAGTACCGGCTGAATACCATGGTTATAGATATCAGTCCGGATAAAAAGATCACTGCTCTGAACAGAGAAGAAGGACTTCTGGAAATCCAGGCAGAGGCAGTGATCCTTGCCATGGGGTGCAGAGAACGGTCAAGGGGAGCGCTGAACATACCCGGATACCGTCCGGCCGGGATTTTTTCTGCAGGTACTGCCCAGAGGCTTGTAAATATGGAAGGCCGTCTTCCGGGAAGGGAGGTGGTGATCCTGGGTTCCGGAGATATTGGTCTGATCATGGCAAGAAGAATGACTCTGGAAGGTGCAAAGGTTAAGGTTGTGGCAGAGCTTATGCCTTATTCAGGAGGTCTGAAACGGAACATTGTCCAGTGTCTGGATGATTTTGGCATCCCGCTGAAGCTTAGTCATACAGTTGTAGATATCAAGGGCAAAGAACGGGTAGAGGGAGTAACTCTTGCACAGGTAGATGAAAAAGGAAAGCCTGTACCGGGAACGGAGGAAGAATATAGCTGTGATACGCTTCTGCTTTCTGTAGGCTTGATCCCGGAAAATGAGCTTTCCAGAGAGATGGGAGTGGAACTGAATCCTGTCACTTCCGGACCACAGGTCAGTGAAAGCCTGGAAACGAGTGTGGACGGAGTGTTTGCCTGCGGAAATGTACTTCATGTTCATGATCTGGTAGACTTTGTATCAGAGGAGGCAGAGGCAGCAGGAAGACATGCGGCAGAATATCTTAGAACCAGAAGAAAAGCGGAAAAAACGGAAGCAGGATTCTCACAGAAACAGATACCGCTGGAAAACGGAGAGGGTGTCCGTTATACGGTTCCGTCATTTGTCCGTCCGGAGTACATGGAAGACAGTATGAAAGTACGTTTCCGTGTAGGAAAAGTCTATCGAAACTGCTATGTCAATGTCCGGTTTGATGAGGAGCAGGTGATCCATAAAAAACGTCTTTATGCAGCTCCGGGAGAAATGGAGGAGCTGACACTGAAAAAAGAACAGCTGGCAGAATTTTCACAGCTGAAAAAGATCACCATAAGCATGGAGGAGGCGTAAACATGGAAAAAAGATATCTTACCTGTATTGGCTGTCCTATGGGCTGTGCTCTGACTGTAAACCTCAGCGGACAGAAAGTGGTTTCTGTGGAAGGAAACACCTGCAAAAAGGGAAAAATCTACGGGGAACAGGAGGTTATATCTCCGGTAAGGACCGTGACAACAACTGTTGCAGTAGAAGGAGGAAAGCTTCCTGCAGTTTCCGTAAAAACAAAAACAGATATCCCAAAAGAAAAGATATTTGACTGTGTCAGGGCACTGAAAGGAATCCGGGTTTTGGCTCCTGTCCGTATGGGACAGACCATACTTTGCAATGTGGCAGAAACCGGAGTGGACATCGTTGCTACTAAGACTGTGGAAGCCCGGTAAATTTGTGGAAAAAACCCTGTCAGCATTGACATTGTGCGTTGTAATGTTTATCATAAGGAATGATAGTGTTGGTGTACAGGGAGAGCGTTTCTCCTTGTACACCGACGCTGTGTTTTGTACAAAGGAGAAGCATTATGACGATTTCCATGATTGGAATAGACCATGGCCGTGCGCCGGTTGATATACGGGCATTATTTGCCTTTACAAAAAAGAATGCAGGGGAAGCGATGGAGCAGCTGAAAGAAAAAGCAGGAATCTATGGCTGCGTGATCCTTTCTACCTGCAACCGCCTTGAAATCTGGGCGAGTCATGAAGAGGAAAAGGAGCTTTCTCTGTATCAGTGTCTTTGTGAACTGAAGGGGATTGAGGACAGCTCCTATGAAGATTATTTTATTACAAGAAAGGACAGGGAGGCGGTCAGCCACCTGTTTCACCTGGCAGGGGGGCTGAAATCCCAGATCCTGGGGGAAGATCAGATCCTTACCCAGATCAAGGAAGCCCTGAATTTTGCCAGAGAACATTTTGCCTCGGACAGTGTGTTGGAGGTTCTTTTTCGTATGGCTGCAACAGTTGGCAAAAGGATTAAAACAGAAGCTCCTCTGGCCCATGGAAATCCTTCTGTGATCCATCAGGCTTTAAGCACACTGAAAGAGCAGGGGTATGAAGCCCGGGGAAAGACCTGCATGGTGATCGGAAACGGAGAAATGGGCAAGGTGGCAGCCCAGACTCTTCGTGAAAACGGAGGTGATGTGACCGTGACAGTACGTCAGTACAGAAGCGGTATTGTAGAAATTCCTGCGGGCTGCAAAAGAATCCATTACGGAGAACGGATGGAGTACGTCCCTCAGTGTGATCTTGTGGTCAGTGCAACGGCAAGCCCGAATTTTACTTTGAAGGCGGAAGATTTTGCCCAGCTGACACTGGAGCGGCCGCTGATCCTTCTGGATCTTGCGGTACCCCGGGATATTGATCCTGCGCTTTCAGAGATTGAGGGGATCACCCTTTATGACATGGACAGCTTTCATTCAGCCGGAGCCTCTCCGGAGCAGAAGAAAAGCATCGAAAAGGCAGACAGAATCGTTCAGGAGCAGCTGGAGGAATTTTACCAGTGGCTGGAGGGAAGAGATGTGATCCCGAGAATACAGGAAATCCGGGATGACGCAGTGGAGGACCTGAACCTCCGCATTGAAAAAATACTGAAAAAAACGCCAATGGAACAGGAAGACAGACAGAAGCTTCTTGAGGCAGTAGACACAGCGGCAGGCAAGGTGGTAAACAAACTGATCTTCGGGCTGAGAGACTGTCTGAATCAGGAAACCTTCCTGGAATGTGTGGCAGGATTGGAGAAGCTCTATGAAGAATAAACGGTATTTTCCCATGTTTGTGGATCTTTCAGATAAAAAGATCGTAGTGGTAGGAGGCGGAAACATTGCCACACGAAGAGTAAAAACATTGCTTCAGTTTACAAGAAACGTAACTGCCATTGCGCCGAAATGTACAGTGGAGCTTCAGGAACTGGGCAAGACAGGATATGTAAACCTGATCACCCGTCCCGTAAAAAGAACGGATTTTCAGATGGCATATATGGTTATCGCAGCCACCAACGACTGGAAATTAAATGATGAAATCTATCGTGTCTGTAAGGAAGAGGGTATTTATGTAAACATTGCAGACGATAAAAATAAATGTGATTTTTATTTTCCGGGAATTTATATGAAGGATGAGCTGGTAGTAGGCGTGACAGCCAGCGGTCTGGATCATAAGCGGGCAAAAAAAGTCAGAGTCGCTATTCAGGAGGCTATGGAGGAAGGTGCAGAAAATGACGGAGAATAAGATAATCATCGGAAGCCGGGAAAGTAAGCTTGCTGTGCTGCAGAGTGAAATGGTACAGAGCTTTCTTAATGAAAAGCATCCGGAAATACATACAGAGATTCTGACGATGAAAACAACAGGAGACAAGATCCTTGACAGGACTTTGGATAAAGTTGGAGGAAAAGGACTTTTTGTAAAAGAACTGGATCTTGCCCTTATGGAAAAAAGATCAGATCTTTCTGTCCACAGCCTGAAGGATATGCCCATGGAGGTTCCGGAGGAGCTTCCCCTTCTGGCTTTTTCCAAAAGAGAAGATCCAAGGGACGTTCTGGTGCTTCCTGAAGGAACAGAAGAATTAGATAAAACAAAGCCTCTGGGCTGTTCCAGTCTTCGGAGAACTCTGCAGCTGAAAAATCTTTATCCGGATATGGAGGTAAAAAGCATCCGCGGAAACCTTCAGACAAGACTCCGCAAGCTGGATGCCGGAGAATATTCCGGATTGATCCTTGCGGCGGCGGGACTGAAGCGCCTGGGACTGGAAGACCGGATCAACCGGTACTTTACAGTAGAAGAGATCCTTCCGGCAGCAGGTCAGGGAATCCTGGCTGTGCAGGGAAGAAAGGGAGAAGATTATTCCTGTCTGGACGGATACTGCGATCAAGAGGCCTGGATCTGCGGTACTGCGGAACGGGCTTACGTCCGGTATCTGGATGGAGGGTGTTCTTCTCCTGTGGCTGCTTATGGTGAGATCCGCCAGGGAAAACTGCTGCTTCGGGGGCTGTACTACAGGGAAGAAGACGGAACCTATATCAAAGGAGAAGCAGAGGGCGAGCTTACGCAGGCAGAGGAACTGGGAACAGAACTGGCAAAACGTCTGAAAGAATCCATGGAAAAAGGAGAGACAGCATGAGTGTTGGAAAGGTTTGGCTGGTAGGCGCAGGTCCGGGAGATGCCGGACTTTTTACGCTGAAAGGTCTTGAAGTTTTGAATCAGGCAGAGGTAGTGGTTTATGACAGTCTGGTGGGACAGGGTGTCCTGACAAAAATTCCGGACTCTGCCCGCCTGATCTATGTAGGCAAGCGTGCGGATAAGCATACGCTTCCACAGGAGGAAATCAATCAGGTTCTTCTTCGGGAAGCCCAGAAGGGATATCGGGTGGTACGTCTGAAAGGCGGAGATCCGTTCCTTTTTGGAAGAGGCGGCGAGGAGCTGGAGCTTCTGACAGAGCATGGAATCCCTTATGAGGTAGTTCCGGGTGTGACCTCCTCTCTGGCAGTTCCGGCATATAACGGAATCCCTGTAACACATCGGGATTTCTGTTCCTCCCTTCACATTATTACCGGACACAGAAGAGCCGGAAAAGAGTATGACATTAATTTTCGCGCACTGGCAGAAACCAGGGGAACACTGGTATTTCTTATGGGAGTAGCTGCCCTTCACGATATTTGTCAGGGACTTCTGAATGCAGACATGGATCCGCAGATGCCGGCAGCCATTCTCCAGAAGGGAACTACAGCAGGTCAGAAAAAGATTGTTGCCACAGTAAGTACGCTGGAGGATGAAGTAAAGCGTCAGGGAATTGAAACACCGGCCATCATTGTAGTTGGTAAGGTATGCGCTCTGGCAGATGAGTTTGGATGGTATGAAAGACTTCCCCTTATGGGCTGGAAGGTGCTGGTCACAAGACCGAAAAACAGAAGCTCCCGTACTACAGAACTTCTCCGGGAAAAAGGGGCAGAGGTTCTGGAGCTTCCTTCTATCCGTACTGTAGCTCTGGAAGATCAGAGCAGACTTTATCAGGCTCTGGACGAGATCCGGAAATATCAGTGGGCGGTGTTTACCAGCCCTACCGGTGCGGAGATCTTTTTTGAAGAGTTGAAAAAGCACCACACAGATATCCGCAGTCTTTTTGGATTGAAGCTTGCAGCTATCGGACAGGGTACCCGGAAGGTTCTGGAGGACAGAGGACTTCTGGTAGACTTAATGCCGGAGGTATATGACGGGGATTCCCTTGGAGAAGTACTGGCGGCACAGCTTCAGGGAGGAGAGCATATTCTTCTTCCAAGGGCGCAGAAGGGAAATGAAAATCTGGTAAAGCTTATGGAAAAAGCAGGGGGTATTGTAGATGATATCCCTACCTATGAGACTGTTTACGAAAGCAGCCGGATTATTGATATTCAGAAAGAAATTGAAAAAAATCAGATTGACTGCGTGGTATTTACCAGCGCGTCTACAGTAAAAGGCTTCGCAGAAAGTGTGGGAAGCGCCGACTATGCCGGACTTACCGCAGCCTGCATCGGAAAGCAGACAAAAGCGGCAGCAGATGCTTTTGGCATGGAAACTTATATGGCTGAAAAGGCCACCATTGAGGAGCTGATCCGACTGGTGGAAGAAATAAAAGAGAAAAAGGAAAGAGAGTGAGAAACATGGATTTAATCCAGAGACCAAGAAGACTGAGAGGCAGTGAGACACTGAGAAAAATGGTAAGAGAGACAAGGATTGACAAATCCTCGCTGATCTATCCTTTATTTGTCCGCGAAGGACACAACATTAAGGAAGAAATCCCGTCTATGGAAGGGCAGTTCCGCTACAGCGTGGATCAGCTTCCCTATGAACTGGAAAATCTTTCAAAAGCAGGTGTGTCCAGTGTGATGCTGTTTGGAATTCCGGATCACAAAGATGAGGTGGGAAGCGGCGCTTATGCACAGGACGGCATTGTCCAGAAGGCACTTCGTGAGGCGAAAAAACAGTTTCCTGATATGTATTATATTACAGATGTCTGTATGTGCGAGTATACTTCCCATGGTCACTGCGGTGTGCTCTGCGGTCATGAGGTAGAAAATGATGCGACTTTGGAGCTTCTTTCCAAGACGGCACTTTCCCATGTGGAGGCAGGTGCAGATATGGTGGCTCCTTCCGATATGATGGACGGCCGTGTCCGCGCCATTCGGGAATGCCTGGACAAAGCAGGTCATAAAGAAACTCCCATTATGTCCTATGCAGTTAAATATGCTTCTGCCTTTTATGGTCCTTTCCGTGATGCTGCAGGCTCTGCTCCGGCGTTCGGCGACCGTAAAAGCTACCAGATGGATTACCATAACCGAAGAGAAGGCATGAAGGAAGCTCTGACAGATATTGAAGAGGGTGCAGATATCATTATGATCAAACCTGCTATGTCTTATCTGGATATGGTTTCCGAAGTCCACAAAGCGACGAACGTACCTGTTGCAGCCTACAGTGTCAGTGGTGAGTATGCCATGGTAAAAGCAGCTGCAAAAATGGGATGGATCGAAGAAGATAAGATCGTATGCGAGATGGCAGCAAGCGCTTACCGTGCAGGCGTACAGATTTATCTGACTTATTATGCAAAAGAGCTTGCAGGATTTATCCAGGAAGGGAGGATCGGCTGATGACCAGATCAGAAGAATTATTTCAGAGAGCAGTAAAAAGAATCCCGGGCGGTGTCAACAGTCCGGTCCGTGCTTATGGAGCGATCGGCGAAGCCCCCAGATTTATCGACCACGCAGACGGCTGCCATATTTATGATGCAGACGGAAATGAATATATCGACTATATTGATTCCTGGGGACCCATGATCCTGGGCCATAATTTCCCGGAGATCCGCGAAGCAGTGGTAAAGGCCTGTGAAAAAGGCTTAAGCTTTGGCTGCGCTACAGCGGTAGAGGTAGAGATGGCGGAATTTATCTGCGACCATCTCCCCCATGTGGAAATGGTCCGTATGGTAAACTCCGGCACAGAGGCAGTAATGAGCGCTGTCCGTGCGGCAAGAGGCTTTACCGGAAGAAATAAGATCATTAAATTTGCAGGCTGCTATCACGGACACAGCGATGCTCTTCTGGTAAGCGCCGGATCTGGTGTGATGACAAGCGGCGTTCCGGACAGCGCCGGTGTTCCGGCAGGCTGTACCCAGGATACCATGACAGCAGTTTATAATGATCTGGACAGCGTGCGTACGCTTCTGGAAAGTGCTCCTGACCAGGTGGCGGCTGTGATCGTAGAGCCGGTGGCAGCCAATATGGGAGTTGTCCTTCCAAAAGAAGGATTCCTTCAGGGACTGAGAGAGCTTTGTGATAAATATGGTGCGATTCTTATTTTTGATGAGGTGATCACAGGCTTCCGCCTTGCCTTTGGCGGAGCGGCAGAATATTTTGGGGTAACACCGGATATGGTTACTTATGGAAAGATTATCGGCGCAGGTATGCCGGTAGGCGCTTACGGCGGCAGAAAAGAGATCATGGAAATGGTTTCTCCTTCCGGTCCTGTTTATCAGGCAGGAACCTTAAGCGGAAATCCGGTTGCCATGGCGGCAGGACTGACTCAGCTGAAATATCTTTATACTCATCCGGAGGTTTATGCAGGTCTTGAGGAGAAGGGCGAAAAGCTTTATGAGGGAATGAAGAAAATCGCAGAAAAAGCAGGACTTACCTGTCATCTGAACCATATTTCCTCCCTTGGGAGCATTTTCTTTACCGGAGAAGAGGTCTGCGATTATACCTCTGCAAAAACCTCTGATACAAAAGCTTTTGCAAACTATTTCCTTGCCATGCTGAAGGGCGGTGTTCATCTGGCGCCTTCTCAGTTTGAGGCAATGTTCTTATCAGATGCCCACTCAGATGAAGTGATCCAACAGACACTGAAAGTATTTGAAGAGGTTGTGGCAAAAGGAGAAATTTATGAATAAATCCACATTCGGACGTCACTTTACCGTTACTACATGGGGAGAATCTCATGGGAAAGCTCTGGGCGCAGTTGTGGATGGCTGTCCGGCGGGACTTTCCCTTTCTGAAGAGGATATCCAGAAACAGCTGGACAGGCGTAAACCGGGACAGAGCCGCTATACAACAGCACGGAAAGAAGGAGATCAGGTGGAGATCCTGTCCGGTGTTTTTGAAGGCAGGACAACAGGAACTCCCATTTCCCTTATGGTAAGAAATATGGATCAGAGATCCCGGGATTACGGGAATATTGCATATTCCTACCGTCCGGGTCACGCGGATTTTACCTTTGGTTCCAAGTATGGATTCCGGGATTACCGGGGCGGCGGACGTTCCTCCGGAAGAGAAACTCTGGGAAGGGTGGCGGCAGGAGCCATTGCCCTTAAGCTTCTGGAATCTATGGGAATTTCTTTCTGCACTTATACAAAGTCCATTGGACCGGTAAAAATACAGGAATTTCTTCCGGAAGAGATCAACAATAATGCCTTTTATATGCCGGATGCAGCCGCAGCCAAAAAAGCAGGTGAGTTTCTGGAAGAGTGTATGAAGAATCTGGACAGTGCAGGCGGCATCATTGAGTGCCGGATCCAGGGTGTGCCGGCAGGTCTTGGCACTCCTGTTTTCGAGAAACTGGATGCTGTGCTGGCACAGGCAGTTATGTCTATTGGAGCTGTAAAGGGCGTGGAGATCGGAGAAGGTTTCCATGCGGCTGAAATGAAAGGCTCCCAGGATAACGACGGATTTATTTCTGATGACGGCGTCATTGCCAAAACATCTAATCATGCGGGAGGCATTATGGGTGGAATCAGTGACGGAAGCGAAATCCTTGTCCGGGCTGCCATTAAGCCTACCCCGTCCATCAGCCAGCCTCAGGATACTGTAACAGATCAGGGAGAAAATATATCTCTGGAGATCCACGGCCGCCACGATCCGGTGATCGTGCCAAGGGCAGTGGTCGTGGTGGAGTCTATGTGCGCTCTGGCGATTGTGGACGCACTTTTTGGAAATATGTATGCACGGCTGGATAAAGTGCAGGAGTTTTATAAAAAATAAAAAGCAGGAAAGGGAGCAGAATAAAACATGTTCCCTTTTCTTCATATGCAAAGGAGGCTGTCATGAAAACATTTTATATAAACGGAACTATTCTCACCATGGAAGAAAAGAAACTGTATGCAGAAGCGGTATGTGTGGAAAACGGCCGCATTACGGCAGTGGGAAGCAGGGAAGAGGTTTTAAGTTTTCGTACAGAGGGAGACGAGACTGTGGATCTGAAGGGATCGGTTATGCTTCCGGGTTTTATTGACGGACATTCTCATTTTGTGGGAACAGCAAACTCCATGACCCAGTGTGAATTGTCAGACTGCAAAAATTTTGCAGATATTGTAGATGCCATGAAAGCCTTTAAGGAAAAAAGACATCTTCCGGAGGATGCCTGGATCGTAGGCTGCAATTATGACCATAATTTCCTTGAAGAAGAAAGACATCCGGACAGATATGTGCTGGATAAAATCAGCTCCACAAATCCCGTGCTTCTGATCCATGCGTCCTCTCATATGGGTGTGACAAACAGTAAGGGACTGGAGCTTCAGGGAATTGACGAACACACGGAGGACCGTCCTGATGGAAAATACGGCAGGGTTCCGGGAACAAGAACTCCCGATGGATATATGGAAGAAAAAGCCTTTCTGGAATTTCAGTCAGGCCTTCCCATGACCTCTGTGGAAGAATTGATGAAGCTGATGAAAGAAGCCCAGAACCTGTATGCCTCTTATGGCATCACCACAGTGCAGGACGGCATGGTAGGAAGACCTCTGTTTCAGCTTTTGAAGGCTGCGGCCAAAATGGGAATCCTGAAGCTGGATATCGTAGGCTATCTGGATATTATGACAGCAGCGGACTTGATCGATGAGGAGCCGGAATACGTGGGAGCTTATCAGGATCATCTGAAAATAGGCGGGTATAAGATTTTTCTGGACGGCTCTCCTCAGGGCAAAACTGCCTGGATGCTGGAGCCTTATGAGGGAGAACAGGAATACAGGGGATATCCCATTCACAGCGATGAAAAGCTGCGGGAATATATTTCCCTGGCGCTGGATAAAAAACAGCAGCTTCTTGCTCACTGTAATGGAGACGCGGCTGCGGAACAGTATGTTTCACAGTTTGAAAAGGAACTGGAAAAAAGAGAAAAACGGGATGCTTTCCGGGCGGTAATGGTTCATGCCCAGCTGGTAAGAAAAGAACAGCTGAAAAGGATGGCGGAAATAGGAATGATGCCCAGCTTTTTTATTGCGCATACTTATTACTGGGGCGATATCCATATGAAAAACTTTGGCCCGGTAAGAGGCGGACATATTTCTCCGGCCGGAGACGCTGTGGAATATGGAATGAAGTTTACTTTCCATCAGGATACGCCGGTAGTGCCGCCGGATATGATGCGGACAGTTTCCTGTGCGGTAAACCGTGTGTCAAAAACAGGACAGAGTATCGGTGCAGATGAAAAAATCCCGGTTCTGGAGGCGCTGAAGGCTATTACTGTTTACGGCGCATACCAGTATCATGAAGAAGCAGAAAAGGGAACCATCGAACCGGGAAAAACTGCGGATTTTGTTATTCTTGACAGGGATCCTCTGAAAACAGCGGAAGATCAGCTGGCAGATATACAGATACTGCAGACCATAAAAGAAAACCAGGTGGTTTTCAAAAGAGAAGCATAAAAACAAAAAAGACTGATAAGCCATATGGAACTTCGTTTCCAGGACGTATCAGTCTTTTGTTCTTTAGAAGGACGGTTTATTCTGCAGATTCCGCTTTATTTTCCTTTTTTTTCTCCGGTTTTTCCGGTACCGGCCAGATATGGATACTGTTGGGAGTTTCTACCTTATGAGGCTTGTCATTCATGACAATGATATTTTTTTCGTAATCTACCCGGAATACGGTGATCTCGTTGCTTGCATGGTTGGCAATGGCAATGTGCTGGTTATCCGGGAAGATCACCAGATCTTTAGGATAGTCGCCGCTGATAGGAAGGGTGAATTTCTTCTCAAGCAGACCGGTTTTCTGGTCGATCTCATACATGGAAACAGAATTTTCCCCTGCTGTGGTACAGAAAAGATGTTTTCCGTCTGGTGCAAGTGCAAGACCGGAGGCTGCATTATGAATAGCGTCTTTATCATTTTCTTTACAGAGTGTGGAAATACTCTGGATCAGTTCGAATTCCGGCAGATGTCCGTTTCCGTCATAGCTGTATACCTTGATCTCATTGCTCAGCTCAAAGAGAATATAGGCAAAGCGGCCGTCTGCGCTGAAACGGATGATCCTGGGTCCGCTTTCTCTCGGGCAGCGGAGAATATCAACAAGCTCCAGTTTGTGGCGTCTTTTGTTGATGCGGTAAATCTTTACCTGATCGATTCCGTTGTCTACTGCACAGAGATATTTGTTGTCCGGGGTAGGGCGTACACAGTTTACGTGAGGACGGAAATTTCGTTCAGCTACGCTGCCGAGACCTTTGTGGAACACGCCGTCCATGAGACTTCCCAGACGTCCGTCTCTGTGTGTGTGAACAACGGTTACTTTTCCGTCATGGTAACCGGCTACATAAAGATATTTCCCGTCTACGTCAGTAGCAAGAAAGCATCCCCTCATTCCATCAATACTAACACTGTTGATTCTGGTAAGATCCCCATTTTCATCACGCTTAAAAACAGCTACACCCTCATCTTCAATAGAATAGAGGAAAAGACCGTTTTTGGAAAGTGCTGTGTGGGAGGAGTTACTGACTTCTACTTCGTTTCGTTCGGTTAAAGTTCCTTTTTCAACGTCAACATCATAAACCTGGATTCCTTTACTGGATCCGTGGGTATAAGTTCCCACATATGCCACATATTTTTTGTTGTCCATTCTGATTGCCTCCTGATTCTGCAAATTCAGTTTGTTTGTCATTACTGCTTATTCCGATTGCAGCAACTGTCTGTCGTACTGTCTGAATTTATTAAGTGTTCTTATTATATCATAAACAAAATCTAAGGACAAGTTTTCAGTCTTTCTGAAAATGTATTTTATGATGTACGAAATGTTCCGGTAATATAAAATTCCTGTTAATGTCAAGCTATAAGAATTGACAAAGGACACTGCACAACTTATAATGTAAATTATATTTTGTTTGAGGGTGTTCCGAAGCATGACTCCGGGACATAACAGAGAGTGGAAAGGGGAGCAGAATCGTGATAAGAATGTTTCGGACATCTGACGGGGCTATTCATGAAATACAGGAACCGCAGGATGGCTGCTGGATTGCACTGACCAATCCCACGGCAACAGAAATCTTTGAGATTTCAGAGCAGTTTCAGATAGAGGTAGACGATCTCAGAGCCCCTCTGGATGAGGAGGAGCGTTCCCGTATCGAAGTGGAGGATGACTATACTCTGATCCTGGTGGACGTGCCTATGATCGAGGAGAGAAATGACAAGGACTGGTATGGTACGATTCCTTTGGGTATCATTGTGACAGATAAGATGATCTTTACGATCTGCCTGGAAGATACCCAGGTATTGACCCGATTTATGGAAGGCCGTGTCAGAAACTTTTTTACCTATATGAAAACGCGTTTTATTCTGCAGATCCTTTATCGGAATGCAAGTATGTATCTGCGTTATCTGCGTATTATAGATAAGAAGAGCGAACAGGTAGAGGAAAAGCTTCATCTTTCTCCCAGAAATCAGGAATTGATCGAACTTCTGGAGCTGGAAAAATCACTGGTGTATTTTACCACTTCCCTGAGGTCAAATGAAGCGGTGCTTGAGAAACTGATCAAGATTGAAAGCATTAAGAAATATCCGGAGGATACAGAGCTTCTGGAGGATGTTATCATTGAGAATACCCAGGCCATTGAGATGGCGAATATCTACAGCGGTATTTTAAGAAGTATGATGGATGCTTTTGCATCAGTAATATCCAACAATCTGAACGATGTTATGAAGATCCTTTCTGTGATCACCATCGTAATGAGTATCCCGACTATTATCTTCAGCGCCTACGGAATGAACTTAAGTGCAGCAGGAATGCCGTTTTCCAAAACACCATGGGGATTTCTCATCGTTATTCTGATATCCATTGCACTCAGCGTGATCGCTGCGATCGTACTGTCAAAGAAGAAATATTTCTGACAGTCATTTAATGATGAAAAGGAGCTCAAGTGATTTTATGAATTGGATTGACAAGCTGGAACGTAAATTTGGAAGATATGGGATCCCAAATCTGACGATGTATATGGTGATCTGCTATGTGCTGGGATATCTGCTTATGGTTATAAATCCCGGTATGCTGGACATGCTGAGCCTTGAGCCGGCAATGATCCTGAAAGGACAGATTTGGAGACTGGTCACCTGGGTGATCTATCCCCCTCAGACAGGAAGCTTTTTGCTGTTTGTGATCTCTATTTTCTTTTTCTATTATCCTATTGGAAATTCCCTGGAACGTACCTGGGGAACCTTCCGCTATAACCTGTATATTTTTTCAGGACTGCTGTTTGTGATGGCAGCGGCTTTCCTGACTTATTTTTTTACAGGCCGTGTATATCTGGTAGGCGCAGTATTTACTACGTATTATGTAAGTATGTCTGTTTTTCTGGCTTATGCAGCCTGCTATCCCAATATGCAGATCCTTCTGTGGTTTGTGATCCCGATCAAGATGAAATGGATGGGATGGGTATACGGAGCAATTATCCTGTATAATATCATATCTTATATACGCGTCGGCGCATGGGTAATGACCGTGCCTATTATAGCATCATTTTTGAATTTTATTCTGTTTTTCTTCAGTGGGATCAGCATGTACCGATTCCGTCCAAAGGAAGTGAAGAGGAGAAGAGAATTCAAAAAAGCCATGGCCCAGAGCCGTGTGGATCCTGCAACGGGAGCCAGTGTTGCCAAGCATAAATGTGCTATCTGCGGACGTACAGAGCTGGATGATCCAAATCTGGAATTCCGTTTCTGCTCCAAATGCAACGGTAATTATGAATACTGTCAGGATCATCTGTTTACTCACGAGCATGTGAAGTAAACAACGAGGAGAAAAACATAGACGAGGAGACAGGATTATTATGAAAAAAGTACCTTTTGTTACTCTGGAAAAGCTGAAAGAGATTGAAGCACAGTTTCCCACTCCGTTTCATCTTTATGATGAGAAGGGAATCCGTGAAAATGCAAAGGCGCTGAAAGAGGCATTTGCATGGAATAAAGGATTTAAGGAGTTCTTTGCTGTAAAAGCAACACCAAATCCTTATCTGATCCAGATCCTTCAGGAGTATGGCTGCGGCTGTGACTGTTCTTCCATGACGGAACTGATGATGGCTAAAGCGCTGGGCTGCAAAGACGGAGACGTTATGTTTTCTTCCAATGATACTCCGGAGGAGGAGTTCCGTTATGCAGATGAGATCGGCGGAATCATCAACCTTGATGATATCACCCATATTGAGGCTGTGGAGCGGTCTGTAGGAAGAATTCCTAAAACCATTAGCTGCCGTTACAACCCGGGCGGACTTTTTAAGATCAGCAATGATATTATGGATAATCCGGGAGATTCCAAATACGGAATGACAACGGAGCAGATTTTTGACGCATTCCGTATCCTGAAAGAAAAAGGAGCAGAAAACTTTGGTATCCATGCATTTCTTGCCAGCAATACTGTGACAAACGAGTATTATCCTATGCTGGCGAAGATCATGTTTGAGCTTGCTGTAAAGCTTCAGAAGGAAACAGGAGCGCATATCAGCTTTATCAATCTTTCCGGAGGTATCGGCATTCCATACAGCCCGGACCAGAAAGCTAATGATATCCGCGTGATCGGTGAGGGTGTCCGCAAAGTTTACGAAGAGGTTCTTGTTCCGGAGGGAATGGGAGATGTTGCCATTTATACGGAGCTGGGACGTTTTATGATGGGACCATACGGCTGTCTTGTTACAAAGGCTATTCATGAAAAACATACACATAAAGAATATATCGGTGTGGATGCCTGTGCAGTAAATCTGATGCGCCCGGCCATGTATGGTGCTTATCATCATATTACGGTTATGGGAAAAGAGCATGAGGTCTGCGACCATCTGTATGATGTTACAGGCTCTCTCTGTGAAAACAACGACAAATTTGCCATTGACCGTTATCTTCCAAAGATTGACAAAGGCGATCTCCTGGTGATCCATGATACAGGAGCTCATGGTTTTGCTATGGGATATAATTACAACGGCAAGCTGAAATCAGCAGAGATACTTCTTCATGAAGACGGAAGCTTCCAGCTGATCCGCAGAGCAGAAACGCCGAAGGATTATTTTGCTACTTTTGACTGTTTTCCGGTATACGAAAAACTTCTTGAGGATGCAGACAAACTGAAATAAACAAAAAAGACCGGGTGGATATCCGGTCTTTTTCAGAATAAAAAGACTGCTGAGAAACTCAACAGTCTGATAGTCATGCCGCTGGCCGGACTCGAACCGGCACGGTGTTACCCGCTTGATTTTGAGTCAAGTGCGTCTGCCAATTCCGCCACAGCGGCACATGAACCGTAAATTATAATAACATATTACAATAAATTGTGCAAGACAAAATTTGTCTTTCTTTTGCATTCTTTATGAAAAATTTATAATATTTCACAGGAAGAACATTGAATTTCAAGGGAAAAGGTGGTATGTTACATTTGGTAAATAACTTTATGCACATAAGGATATGATAAGAAAACATATCTGATATGATGCAGCAGGGATGGAGGATAGACAATATATGAACTTAGGCGACAAAAAACCTGACAAAACGCCTACAAAACGACCGCTTTATGTGTATTATATCATTGTAGGTGTGATCATCGTTCTTTTGAACATTCTGGTTGTTCCGGCGATCCAGGAAAGAAGTGTTGAGAAGACTGATTATTCCACTTTTATCAAAAGTGTGGAAAAAGGAAACGTAACAAAGGCAACTATAGAAGAAGGCTATATTTATTACGAGGTGATTTCACCGAAGACCGGAAATAAGCTCACCTGCAAGACTGTTCAGATGGACGATCCGGAGCTGGTAAACCGTCTCCTGGAAGCAAATGTAGTAATGGACGAGGTACTTCCGGAAAGTCCTTCCATTTTTCTGACACTGATCCTCAGTTATATCATTCCTATTGGAATTTTTATTTTCCTGGGACGCTGGCTCAGCAAAAAAATGATGTCATCTATGGGCAACGGGGGACCGGGAGGCGCTATGTCTTTTGGCAAAAGCAATGCCAAGGTATATGTAAAATCTTCGACAGGAATCAAATTTTCTGATGTTGCAGGAGAGGATGAGGCGAAAGAGCTTCTGACAGAAATTGTAGATTATCTTCATAATCCGCAGAAATATACAGAAATCGGTGCGTCCATGCCGAAAGGAGCCCTTCTTGTAGGGCCTCCGGGAACAGGAAAAACTCTTCTTGCAAAGGCAGTTGCAGGAGAAGCAGAGGTTCCTTTCTTCTCTATTTCCGGATCAGAGTTTGTGGAAATGTTTGTAGGTATGGGTGCGGCCAAGGTCCGTGACCTTTTTAAACAGGCCAATGAAAAAGCACCTTGTATTGTATTTATTGATGAGATTGATACCATTGGTAAAAAACGTGACGGCGCAGGCTTCTCAGGCGGAAATGATGAACGTGAACAGACCTTGAACCAGCTTCTGACAGAGATGGATGGTTTTGACGGTTCCAAGGGCGTAGTGATCCTGGCGGCCACCAACAGACCGGATTCTCTTGACCCGGCGCTTCTCCGTCCGGGACGTTTTGACAGACGGATTCCTGTAGAACTTCCGGATCTGCTTGGCCGTGAGGAAATCTTAAAAGTCCATGCCAAAAAGATTAAAATTGCGGATACAGTACGTTTCGATGAGATTGCAAAAGCAGCAGCAGGAGCTTCCGGTGCGGAGCTTGCAAATATTGTTAACGAGGCTGCGCTGCGTGCAGTTCGTGACGGACGTAAGTTTGCTACTCAGGCTGATTTTGAGGAGAGTATCGAGGTAGTTATCGCAGGCTATCAGAAGAAGAACCGAGTACTGTCCAATAAAGAAAAACTTATTGTATCCTATCATGAGATCGGTCATGCTCTTGTTGCAGCGAAGCAGACAGAATCTGCACCTGTACACAAGATCACGATCATTCCGCGTACTTCCGGTGCACTTGGATATACTATGCAGGTAGATGAAAAGGAACATTTCCTGATGTCCAAGGAGGAACTGGAGAACAAGATTGCAACCTTTACCGGAGGACGTGCGGCAGAGGAACTGGTTTTCCAGTCTATTACCACAGGAGCTTCTAATGACATCGAGCAGGCAACCAAGATTGCCCGGGGAATGATCTCCCGTTTTGGTATGAGTGATGATTTTGATATGGTTGCAATGGAAAATGTCAGCAATCAGTATCTTGGAGGAGATGCGACCCTTGCATGTTCTTTTGAGACGCAGACCCTGATTGATAAAAAGGTTGTAGAGCTTGTTAAGACACAGCATGATAAGGCTCTTAAGATCCTGCAGGATAATATAGGCAAACTTCATGAGCTTGCACAGTACCTGTATGAGCATGAGACGATTACAGGTGAAGAGTTTATGCATATACTGGAAACTCCGCCTGCAGCAGTAACAACATCTGCAGTACAGGAAGAGAGCGCTGCAGAAGCAATGCCGATGTCAGAAGAGGTAAACGGATCTGATCCGGAAACCGAAGAATGATGGATTTGTAATTAAATGATCAGAGGTGATTCCAGCGAAATACGTTGAGGATCACCTTTTTTTATGATATGATAAAAAGAACGGATCAGGAGGGAATTATATGACCAGAAAAGCACCGATCACAGAACTGGACTGCCGGACGGCAGAGAGCATGGTAGCCAGATATATCAATCACACACTGAAAACAGATGAACTGGAGGAATTTCTGGATCATATTGAACATTGTTCCTCCTGTTATGATGAGCTTGAGACATACTTTATTGTAAACAAAGTGACACAGCAGCTGGTGGAGCAGGAGGATGGCTCTGTCCTGGATTTTCAGAATCTTCTGGAACAGGATATCCGAAAGTCCAGAAGATACATCCATCACAAAAGATATATGCAGCTGGCCGGGGGAATATTGACGCTTCTCCTTTCCGGCGCTTTAATTAT
>NZ_CABVDF010000016.1:0-23497 GCF_902497045.1 uncultured Blautia sp.
TTCACAGATTCTTTTCCTCACACTTTCTATTTATTTTTTAATTTTTCTTTTTCTTTTCCATCAGAAGATCTCTGACCGCCTCTCCGGCAATCAGCATTCCTGCCACGCCGGGAACAAAAGATATACTGCCGGTCAGAGTTCCTTTTTCTATTCCGTTTCCCCGTGGGCAGCGTTCCCGGGAATACAGCACTTTCACTTTACGAATTCCTTTTTTACGAAGTTCGGAACGCATTTTTTTCGCTGCAGGGCAAATATTTCCTGTTCTGGAAATATCTGCGATCTCAAACCTGGACGGATCGATCCGCCCCTCTGTTGCCAGACAGGATATTACCGGTGTATGGCTTGCTGCAGCCTGTTCAATGAGAAGAAGCTTTGACTCCATCGTATCAATGGCATCTATGATGTAATCATAAGATTTAAGATCAAACATCCCTGCTGTATCTTTATTATAAAAAGTCTCATAGGTATGCACCAGGATATTTTCGTCAATATCCCGTATCCTGTCCTTGGCTATCTGGACTTTTTTACGGCCAATAGTTGAATTCAGAGCAAACAGCTGTCTGTTTATATTCGTTGCTGACACTACATCATGATCTACCAGTGTAAGACTTCCCACACCGCATCGTGCAAGTGCTTCTACCGCATAAGATCCAACTCCTCCCAGACCAAAAACCGCTATCTGTGCCCTGCCCAGGCGATCTACCCCTGACTGTCCCAATAATAATTCCATTCGGGAATATGAGTCGTACATACGCAAACCTCCTGCGTCATTAATCATCTTTTCTAATTATACTATCCGACGTACGAAAAGTACAGGTTTTCATAGTTTTTTAAGAATTGCCGTATATTTTATGAGGATTTTTATATAATAACCACTAAAACAGCAGAAAGGAGTTTTTTATGTGGGATCAGGTATTTCTTGGAATTCTCGGACTTTGTTCCGGAATTGTAATTGCCAGCGGTGTGGCCGGCCTTCTCATTGCGCTTTCCGTAGTTCCCCGATATGCAGGAATCACCCATACCGCCGAACATATCCTGTTGTACGAAGATATAAGCTTTCTGGGAATCTTTTTCGGAAACCTTTTCTTTCTTTTTCATCTTCCTTTTCCTGCAGGCCGTCCCTTTCTTTTGATCTTCGGTATTTTTTCCGGTTTTTTTCTCGGAGGATGGATACTGGCTCTCGCTGAAATAGCAGATATGTTTCCTGTTTTTGCGCGTAGGATACGCCTGAACAGAGGACTTCCCCTGATTATTCTGTCTATTGCTGCCGGAAAATCCATCGGGGCATTTCTCTATTATTATTTTGGGTGGTAATCCTCCAAAATTATATTCATAAACAATATAAAAGTCAAAAGGAATTTTTCAGAAAGGAAATCAGATATGTCAACTTCTGAACAATTAAAAAAACAAAAACAATATCAACAATATGTAAAAAAGATCACTCCGTCCCACAGTCTTCCGCTGAACATGGCAAAAGCCTTTTTGACCGGAGGCCTGATCTGTACCTTTGGACAGTGGATACTGAATACAGCCTCATCCTTTGGACTTGATAAGGAAACCGCCGGTACCTGGTGTTCCCTGATCCTGATCCTTTTCAGCGTTATCCTTACCGGACTTAATATCTATCCCCGAATCGGAAAGTTCGGCGGAGCCGGTTCTCTGGTACCGATCACTGGATTTGCCAATTCTGTAGCCGCTTCTGCAATTGAATTTCAGACAGAAGGACAAGTATTCGGAATCGGATGTAAGATCTTTACAATCGCAGGGCCGGTGATCCTTTATGGGATTCTCAGTTCCTGGGGACTTGGCATCATCTATTATGCCCTGAAAATAATGGAGGTGATCTCATGAAGCCAGGTATTCCTTACGGAGCAGCAAGTATAGAATTTCTTCAGCCGGTCTATATTGAAAGCGCAGCCTCCATCACCGGTCAAAAAGAAGGCGACGGACCTCTTGGTGAGCTTTTTGACATGATCTCCCAGGATCCCCTTTTCGGAGAAAAAACATGGGAGGCCGCCGAAAGTACTCTCCAGAAAGAAACTGCCTTCCTTGCCATAGGAAAAGCAGGCCTGAGATCTTCCGATATCCGCATGATCTTTGCAGGAGACCTTCTGGCCCAGACCATTGCTTCTTCCTTTGGAATAGCTGAAACAGGAATCCCTTATTACGGTCTGTACGGGGCCTGTTCCACTATGGGCGAAGCTTTATCCCTGGGCGCTATGGCTGCAGCTGCAGGATATGGAGATCATATACTCTGTGCAGCTTCCAGCCATTTTGCCACTGCCGAAAAAGAATTCCGTTTTCCACTGGGATACGGAAACCAGCGTCCGTTATCCGCTACCTGGACTGTAACCGGAAGCGGAGCCTGTGTGCTGGGATGCACCCCTCCGGTATCAAAGTCCCCAAAAAGCACAGATACTATGAGATTCCATAATGGCTGCGCTGTGATCACAGGAATCACTACCGGAAAAATCACAGACTTCGGCTTTAAAGATTCTCTGAACATGGGCGGATGCATGGCTCCTGCTGCCTGCAGTACCATATATCAGAATCTTTATGACTTTGGACGGACTCCCGAAGATTACGATGCCATATTTACCGGTGATCTGGGCATGATAGGCCAGCAGATCCTTCTGGACCTTCTTTCTGAAAAACAGATCGACATCCGTAACATCCATAAGGACTGCGGACTTATGATCTACGATAACAAAACCCAGGACACACATTCCGGCGGAAGCGGATGCGGATGCTCTGCAGCTGTTCTTGCAGCCTGCATTCTGCCTGAAGTTGCACGAGGAACCTGGAAAAGAATTCTTTTTGTGCCGACCGGCGCCATGCTTTCAAAGGTCAGCTATAATGAAGGAGCTTCCATTCCAGGTATTGCCCACGCAGTTGTCATTGAACACAGAGATCTCTGATCAGGAGGTATACTAATGGATTATATAAACGCATTCTGGGTGGGCGGCGCTATCTGCGCCCTGGTCCAGATTCTTCTTGATAAAACAAAACTTCTTCCCGGACGGGTCATGGTTCTTCTTGTATGTTCCGGTGCTGTCCTCAGCGCATTAGGGCTGTATCAGCCTCTTACAGACTACGCCGGCGCCGGTGCTTCTGTTCCTCTTTTGGGATTTGGACAGATTCTGTGGAAAGGAATGAAAAAAGCAATCGATCAGCAAGGACTGCTTGGACTTTTTACCGGAGGCTTTACTGCATGTTCTGCCGGAGTTTCCGCCGCTCTGATCTTTTCATGGATCGCCAGTCTCATATTTCGTCCTCAAATGAAAAAATAACTTCAGCCGAAAGGAGCAGCTTCTATGAGTTCCACGCTCTATTTACAGCTGGACCGTAATATACAGGTCCGGCATCCCCATGTATATCTTCAGGATATCGCCCGCCTGTCCTGTACAGACCCGAAAACACTGAACCGCCTGCGCGTCCTGCCTGTAGTCACACTGAAACCAGATCAGCCAGGCAGATATGTAATGTCTGCCATGGATCTTATTGATCTTATCCAGAAAAAAGAACCGAATCTGGATATCACCCACATAGGAGAACCCGATTTTATCCTTACCTACCAGCAGCCGGATACACCTCATATCCTTTTTCACTGGGTCAAAACTGTCTTTGTTTGTCTCGCTTCCTTTTTCGGAGCAGCCTTTTCTATTATGACCTTTAATGCAGATGCAGATGTGGAAAAACTTTTCCAGCAGATCTATGAGCAGGTAACCGGGCATGTATCCAGTGGATTTACCATTCTTGAAATCACTTATTCTGTAGGTCTTGGACTGGGCGTCCTGTTCTTTTTTAATCATTTCAGCCGGATGCGGATCACCTCAGATCCGTCTCCTATGCAGGTACAAATGCGGACCTACGAAGATAATGTGAATACCACTATTATTGAAGATATCAACCGAAAGCAGCTTACCCCCAAAAATCATTCCCCTTCATAAAAAACTTTCAGCCGCTTCATGATTCTTCTTTCCATCCTTGATACCTGCACCTGAGACACACCCAGACGGCCGGCAATCTCCGTCTGGGTCATATCTTTAAAATATCTCATACAGATCAGTTGTCTTTCTTCTTTTTCCAGTTTTCCCAATATTTCTTCCAGAAAAATCTTATTAAGTATTTTCTCCTGATGATCCTGTTTTTCTTCCAATCTGTCAGCCAGCGTGATTTCCGTGCCCTCTCCCTGATATACCGTCCGGTAAATAGATTCCACAGGAACTCCGGATTCCATAGTCAAAGCCAGTTCTTCCGGCTGCATCTCCAAAGCTGCAGAAAGCTCTCTTATATCAGGTTCGCGTCCTAAAGCTCTTTCCAGTCTCTCTTTTTCCTGGCAGATACGATAATAGTTTTCTTTCATAGTCCTGCTGACCTTCAATATTCCGTCATCTCTTAGAAAACGTCTGATTTCTCCTGCGATCATCGGTACTGCATAAGTAGAAAATTTTACGTCAAATCCTGTATCAAATTTATCTACCGCTTTCAAAAGTCCAATGCTTCCTATCTGAAAAAGATCCTCCATCTCAACGCCGCGGCCCAAAAATCTTTTTGCCACACTATAGATAAGTCCCGTATTTTCTTCAAACAAAGTGTCTCTTGCCTCTTTATCCCCCTGGTGCGCACGCCCGATCAGGGCAAGAGTATGTTCCATCAGCTCTCCTTTACCTTCGAATGGTCTTTTTCATGTGGACAGAAGTTCCGACTCCTACCGCAGAATCCACTGTTACTTCATCCATAAAAGCTTCCATAAAAGTAAATCCCATTCCGGATCGTTCTTTCTCCGGTTTGGATGTGTAAAGAGGTTCCATTGCTTTTTTTATATCAGCAATCCCAACTCCCTGATCTGTAATATCCACAAAAAGTTCCTGACCTTTTCGTCTCAGATCCATTCTAATCTTATGTATCTCTCCTTCATATCCGTGAATAATGCAGTTGGTCACCGCTTCAGATACAGCAGTCTTCAAATCTGCAACTTCTTCCAGTGTCGGATTCAGCTGCGTACAGAAAGAAGCTGCCGTAATCCGTGCCAGCCCTTCATTTACAGGACGGCTGTCAAAAATCAAAGTCATTTCATTTGTATTTTCCATTATATCATCCCCTCTCCTTCTGATTTTTGAATCTCTATATACTTGTGCACTCCCGACAAATGCAGAAGTCTGTCTATATGACTGCTGACCTGAACAGCACGGATGCATCCCTGACGCATTCCAAGAGCCCGGTATCTTCCCATAAGGAGTCCGATACCTGAACTATCCATAAAATCGGTCTTTTCAAAATCAAAGATCATGGTTCTTATATATACATTTTCTATGATTCTGTCTGATTCCCGTCTGATCTCATCCGATATCGGATGGTCAACATCTGCCGGAAGATGAACGGTCAACACAGAACCGTCCTGATGGAACATTGTATTCATTCCTTATTTTCCCCCTTATTCTGGTTTTTATTCCATTTTTCCTCATTTTTCTGTACAGAAAAAGAGGATATGCATCTCTGCACATCCTCTGTCTCCGAGGTTTCTCTTATAAATATGGCGATCACATCTCCATCGCCATATCAGTATTCTTCATAGTATCCCTCATCATAAGAACCTTCATCATAAGAGCCCTCATCATAAGATTCTTCTCCATAAGAGCCTTCATCATAAGATTCTTCTCCATAAGAGCCTTCATCATAAGACCCGGCTTCACCACTGTCTTCGGAAGAAGTTTCCGGCTTATATTCTGTATCACCAATACCCGCAGTCCCTGTTGCATCTCTCACTGTAATGTAAATAGATTTCATAGCGTCCGACAGAACATCTACCTGAACATTTTTTACAGCCATTGCCGCTTCATCCAGATTCTGCTGCTGATAATAAGTATACGCTGTCATAAGAGCCTCATAGCTCTGACTTCTCGCCTGTTCCTCTTCAAGCTTCGCAGAAACCGCCTCAGCTGTATTTCCGGATTCCTGAGCCTCTCCCTGGGCTTTTGTCAGTTCAGCTCCCTGAGTAGCCAGTGACTCGCTGTACTGAACAATCTGAGCATTGGCTTCCTTATAAATTCCCTGCTTGATAGCCGGCACTGCAAGAAGCCAGAAAGCAGCTGCACCTGTAACTATTCCTGACATCAGAAGCAAAAAGATCGGCAGTCTTACTCTTTCCCGATAAACAGGAGGATGCAGTGTCAGTTCGCTTTCTGCAGGATCATATTCCGGTTCTTTATTCCGATTACTGTGAAAAAATCCTTTTTTCTGCCGTTCCAGTCTGGTGGGTACACCGGTCTGTTCCTCTACCTCTCTCAAAAACCGTAAAGTGGTAGTGTTTGTCTTATCGATCCTGGCAGCTTTCTTTAAAGTTCTTCTGGCCTTATTCCATTCCTGGTTTTTAATCTGGATCAAAGCAAGAAGATGATATCCCTTGATCAGCTTCGGATTCTGCGAAAGAATCCTTCGAAGCTGGATGGCAGCCATATCCTCATGGCCTTCTCTGCAGAGAAGCAGCGCATGATTGTATTTTTTGATCGTTACATTGATTGCTTTCAGCTTATTGGAGTTTGCCTGCAGTTTGGCAATATATTCAGAGGCAAGATTTCTGGCCGGCTGGAGGTTTTTGCTGATGACCCATTCACTGAGCGCAGCTACCACCTCACCCGTCTCAAAATAAACAAGCCCCAGAAGATTTCGTGCCTGGATATTTTTCTTATCATAGATCAGACTTTGTTTCAGACAGGCAATCGCCCCTGAAAGATCACGTATGCTTGCTTTCTCCAGTCCCTGATTGTATAAGCTTTTCGAAAGATAGTCTACTTTTTTCTGGATCAGTACATTATATCCGCAGCTTGGACAGTAGTCCAGATCTGCATCTGTCAGAAATGCACCGCAGTTCACACAATTCATCTGCAGAATTCTCCTTATTGTCTTACACGTCTGCTGCTTTTGGCTTCACGCAGCACCTCCTGGAGCACATCAAGAATATCGGTCAGTTCTCTCTCATAAATTGCTCCCTCTGCATCCGTCACATCCAGACATGGTTCAAACTTTTTCAGTTCCTCTTCGTAATCTATCATATGTTTCCTCCTTACTGTTCTCTCTGAAGGATTGCTTTAATCTCGCCTACCAGATAAAGAGAACCTACACAGAACAACATTCCGTCCTCACCTTTTAAATCAAGAGCCTTCTTAAATGCAGTCTCCACATCCTCACAGCTTTCAGCGGACTCACAGCCTTCCTGACGGAATATCTCCGCAAGCTGCTCTGATGGTACTTTTCTGTATCCGCCTACCTGTGTCACCACAACATGGCGGAATTTAATTCTTCCCAGAACCGTATGGATCATATCTGTATAATCCTTATCATCCACAGCAGAAAACAGCAAAGTAAGAGGATGATTCTTCTGAAAATGTTCCGCTGTCTCCACAAATTTCTCCACTCCGTCCTCATTATGCGCGCCATCCACGATCACACCGGGCAGAATCGTCTCCATACGTCCCTGCCAGCGTGTCTCTTTCAGGCCTTTCAGAACAGCCTCCTTCGGGAGCTTCACCGTATCCTTCAGGACCTCTGCTGTTTTCAGCACAAGGGAGGCATTCATCACCTGATATCCTGCAATAAACGGAATAGAGAAAACTGTATTTTCATAATACGCATTATCTACAGAAAAATCAATGCCCGCTTTTGTATTTCTCAGAATCTGTGAATCTGTTTTTTTCACCTCATAAAACGGGCTTCCAAGTTCTTCCGCCTGACGACGGATCACCTGCGCTGCCTCAGGATCATTTCCATCATAGATCACCGGCACTCCCGGTACGATAATACCCGCCTTTTCTGAAGCAATTTCAGCAATCGTGTTTCCCAGGTACTGCATGTGATCAAAACTAATGGATGTGATCACGCAGGCAATAGGATTTTCCACAGCTGTGGTAGCATCCAGCCGTCCTCCCAATCCCGTTTCCAGCATTACATAGTCTACCCCTGCATCTGCAAATATCACCATTCCCATAAGAAACAGCATCTCAAAATACGTAGGATGATAATTTCCCTCTGCTACCAGCTGATCCGCAAGAGTTTTTACCTTTTCAAAAGCTTTCAGAAAAGTATCATCGTCAATATTCTTCTCATTGATCTGAAAGCGCTCATTGATCACTACCAGATGAGGAGAAGTAAAAAGTCCGCAGGAATATCCTGCTTCTCTGAACACAGAAGTCAGAAAAGCACAGGTGCTTCCTTTTCCATTAGTTCCCGCCACATGAATAACCTTAAACTTTTTTTCCGGATGTCCCAGACGTTCCAGGCATTCCTTTGTGTGAGAAAGTTTGTTTTTTGTTGTAAATTTCGGAGTTTCTTCAATATACGCAACTGCTTCACTGTAATTCATAAAAAAATTCACCACTTCATCTAATGTATTCGCAGCGGCCGGAGCCCCGCCCCGTAACAGACCGCTACGATATCATTATATATGAGTGGTGAAATATGTCCAGTACTAATCGTAATCTTTTATTCGTCAGGATCAGTTATCTTCCGTCGGCAGTTTCCATTTGTTCTCATCATACAGCATATAACAGGAACGATCGTAACTCTTGCTCAGTGCTTTTCTGGTCGAGCTGTTGCTTCTCTGAACAACAGAAAGTCTGTCGAAATCTCCCAGTTCTGTACCGGATATCATGAGTGTGGTCGGATTTACATAAACGGTATCATACCATTCTCCATTAAGCTTCACCTGACTGGAAGGTGTAAAGTTCGTTCCCGTGATCCGATAAGTATGATCCCAGGCTGACACAAGAGAAATTCCATCCAATGTCGTATCATAAATGCCCAGCCGCATTTTTGTCCTTTTAAATGGTTTCTCTCCGTCATAGGAATAACGCTCACCGTACAGAAGATCATATTGAAGTGTTTCCAGATCCACCTGGTAATTCTTTGTGTTTCTTCTGGCCTGATGATACCGGAATATTGTTCCCTCGTGAATGCCAACGCGATCCAGAACTTCTGCCGCCATCTGATATGCCGCCAGATTTACATCCTTTTTCTCAAGTCCAAAGTTGTCCCACATCACATACTGTGTCTGGAAGAGATATCGGTTCTTCACATCCTCCACCGTAAGATCCATGGTAGGAAGATGATCTCCGTACATAACCAGGACCACATCTTCCGGATACTCTTCCAGAGCATCTGTCAGTTCCTTTACAAAATCATCCATTTCCCGAATCTGATTTACATAATACTCCCACTGATTGTTCTTTGCCTCTGTGGGAGAACCGGTTACTGTGATCTCCGGTTCTTCCAGTTCCGGTTCTTCCGGATAAGATCCATGCCCCTGAACAGAGATGGTATACACATAGTCCGGCTGGTCTTCTGTAGAATCCAGACATTTAAGGATTTCTTCTGTCAGAACGCGGTCCCTGGTCCATCCCAGCGGATTTTTGTCATCTTCCTCAGGCATATACTCGGCAGAGGTAAAGGTATCAAATCCAAGATTTGGAAAGATAGATCTTCTTCCGTAAAAGTTTGCCTCATTGTTATGTATCGCATGAGTAGAGTATCCCAGGTCCTTCAAAATATACGGAGCGCTTTCGCAGGTGGTCTCTTTCAGGATACTTTTATAAGGATATTCTCCCGGTCCGAAATAATGAAGACTCATTCCGGTAATGGACTCAAACTCCGTGTTTGCCGTACCGGCGCCTACTGACGGCACTTTATAATATCCTGAAGTATATTCTTTCATCAGCTTTCGGAATACAGGAATAGGATCCTCTGACATTTCCAGATAATCTACCATTTTAGGGTCAAAGAAGGATTCCAGCTGCAGAAAGATAATATTCGGATGATCCCCATCCTTTGTTTCCGGCAGATTCTTTTCCGTATTTTCGATACGTTTGATCTCTCCTTCAGAATAATCCCGCGGGCAGGTGATCCCAGTGTCAAAAATAGTAACACCCAGACAATAAGGATATCCATAATCCTCATAGGCAAACGCAATATTTCCAAAATAATTAGAAAGCACTCGTTTTTCCAGCGCCAGCTGTGTTATCCCTGCAAAAACCAGGAATCCGGCCAGTACCAGCGGAATGTTCCATCTGTATTTCAGCTTCCCTTTGAATTTCGGACCTTTTAAGATAAGGCCAAAAAGAGTCAGGGCAAAAAGTCCCAGAACGATAAGCGCCACGATCACTCCCCACTTGGGAAGATATTTCTCCAGAAGAGCCATTCCATCCGTCAGGAGATGAAGATCCGGGCCGGTAAACGGCGTTACACGGGTAGCCAGTATCACGCCGTTTATGATTCCCAGCAGCAGCCAGAACATACACAAAAACACACGGAGAAAACATCTTCTCCTGAACAGATATACGATCAGGGATGTCGTAAAGATCAGTGCTGCATTATAGGCAAATACCAACGGCCTGCCCGTCATAAAGTTCCATGCTTCCGTAAAAGAGTGCCTGCTGATCGCCTCGATCAGAAAGTACCCTACTGCACTGACCAGCGCATGAAGCAGCAGAGAAATCTTGTTGCACACATCATACCATTTCATCTTAACGCTCCTTTATCACTTCTGCATCTGTGAAAGCTGTACGTTTACCTTTTCCATCATTTCTTCGTATTTCTGAAGCTTTTCTTTTTCTGCATCTACCTTGGCTGCAGGAGCTTTATTAACAAAATTCGGGTTATTCAGCATACCCTGACAGCGAGCGATCTCTTTTGTAAGACGCTCCTGTTCTTTTTTCAGACGTTCCATTTCTTTTTCTCTGTCGACCAGATCCTCCAACGGCAGATAAACCACTGCGTCGGAAACCACTACAGAAACTGCATCCTCGCCGATTCCCTCTTTATTTTCCTGTACATGGATCTCCTTGGAAAACGCCAGGTTTACGAAAGATTTTTTGCAGGCTTCATATCTTTCACAGGTATCTGTATCTCTTCCTACAATATACAGACTTGTTTTGCGGTTTACAGGCACATTCATTTCTGTACGTGTATTACGGATACCTCTCACAACTTCTTTGAATCCTTCTACTGCCTTTTCCGCTTCAGGGAAGTTTCTTTCGTCTGTATATACCGGCCATTCGGAAATCATAATAGAATCTTCCTCCGGAAGAAGCGTACAATAAATTTCTTCTGTGATAAACGGCATAAACGGATGAAGCAGCTTCAGTCCTTCTGTAAGAACGGTACGAAGAGTCCACAGAGCCTCTCCTGCCCCTTTCGGATCCTCTTCTGCTTTCCACAGACGCACCTTTGCCATTTCAATATACCAGTCACAAAGCTCATCCCACAGGAAATCATAAACCTTCTGTACAGCAATACCCAGCTCATATTTTTCCATATTTTCCGTTACTTCACGGACAACTGTATTCAGTCTGGACAAAATCCACTGATCTTCCGAACACAGAGACTTCATATCCTCCGGTGCCGCTGCATCATGGCCTTCCAGATTCATCATGATAAATCTGGATGCATTCCAGATTTTGTTTGCAAAGTTACGGCTGGATTCTACTCTCTCCCAGTAGAAACGCATGTCATTTCCCGGTGCATTTCCGGTGATCAGGGTAAGACGAAGGGCATCTGCGCCGTATTTGTCAATGACTTCAAGCGGATCGATACCATTTCCAAGAGATTTACTCATTTTTCTTCCCTGAGAATCTCTTACAAGACCATGGATCAGAACATGATGGAAAGGAGCCTTTCCAGTCTGTTCCAGAGCAGAAAATACCATACGGATAACCCAGAAGAAAATGATATCATATCCGGTTACCAGTACATCCGTCGGATAGAAATACTCCATCTCTTCTGTCTTGTCCGGCCATCCTAAAGTAGAAAACGGCCACAGGGCTGAACTGAACCAGGTATCCAGGGTATCTTCATCCTGATGAAGATGAGTACAGCCGCATTTCGGACATTTCTCCGGCATCTCACGGGCAACAACAACCTCGCCGCATTCATCACAGTAATATGCCGGAATCCGGTGTCCCCACCACAGCTGACGGGAAATACACCAGTCACGGATATTTTCCAGCCAGTGAAGATATGTTTTGCCAAAGCTTGCCGGAACAAACTCCAGATCTCCGTCGTTCAGAGCATCGATTGCAGCTTTTGCCATTTCATCCATACGCACAAACCACTGAGGCTTGATCATAGGCTCTACTGTTGTTCCGCAGCGGTCATGAGTTCCAACGCTGTGAGAATGAGGAACAACTTTGACCAGCAGTCCCTGCTCCTCAAGATCCGCAACCATTGCCTTACGGGCCTCGTAGCGGTCCATTCCTGCATACTTGCCGCCAAGAGAATTAATGGTGGCATCATCATTCATGATGTTGATCTCCGGAAGATTGTGACGCTTGCCTACCTCGAAGTCATTAGGGTCATGTGCCGGTGTGATCTTTACACAGCCGGTTCCGAATTCTTTATCTACATACTCATCTGCCACAACCGGAATCTCACGGTCTGTCAGAGGCAGTTTCAGCATTTTTCCTACCAGGTCTTTATATCTTTCATCTTCAGGATTTACAGCAACGGCAGTATCTCCCAGAAGAGTCTCCGGACGGGTAGTGGCAATTTCCACAAAACGTCCTTCTTCTCCAACGATGGGATAATTGATGTGCCAGAAAAATCCGTCCTGATCTTCATGCTCTACTTCCGCATCGGAAATAGAAGTCTGGCATACAGGACACCAGTTGATGATCCTGGATCCTTTATAGATATAACCTTTTTCATAAAGCTTGATAAACACTTCCTGAACAGCTTTGGAGCAGCCTTCA
Source organism: uncultured Blautia sp. (assembly GCF_902497045.1). Classification (NCBI taxonomy): domain Bacteria; kingdom Bacillati; phylum Bacillota; class Clostridia; order Lachnospirales; family Lachnospiraceae; genus Blautia; species uncultured Blautia sp. The sequence goes on from NZ_CABVDF010000016.1 coordinate 12,741, forward strand.
TCCATGGTAAAGCGTTCTCTCTCCCAGTCTGCAGAAGCGCCCAGCTTTTTCAGCTGATTGATGATCTTTCCGCCGTACTCCTCTTTCCATGCCCATGCATGTTTCAGAAATTCTTCGCGGCCGATCTCATGTTTGTCGATGCCTTCCTGTTTCAGTTTGTCAATAACCTTAACCTCTGTAGCGATGGCTGCATGGTCAGTTCCCGGCTGCCAGAGAGCCTCATATCCCTGCATTCTTTTGAAGCGGATCAGGATATCCTGCATAGTTTCATCAAGAGCGTGGCCCATGTGAAGCTGGCCGGTAACATTTGGCGGCGGCATCACAATGGTAAAAGGCTTCTTATCGGGATTTACCTTTGCGTGGAAATAACCATTATCCATCCATTTTTTGTACAGACGTTCCTCCAGTCCCTTCGGATCATACGTCTTTGCAAGTTCTTTGCTCATAATAACCTCCTGAATATTTTTCTAAACGGTGAGGGGAAGAAAAAAGGAAGCCCCTCACACCTAAGTGTGAAGGGCGAATCTTATCGCGGTACCACCTTCATTATGCAGAGAGCTTCAAAATCTGTAACTGTCTTCCACTGCACATCTCATTGTCCTTTAACGCAGGATCTACGTGAAAGCCTGCTGCCGGTTTCTGGATTATTTCTCCGGCCATCAGCCTCCCGGCTCCAAAGCTACCTTCTGCCTTCTCCTTCTGAGAGCTCCTTACAGCCAGCGGAAGCTCCTCTCTGTCAGGGAAAAAAGCATACTCCTCTTTTTCCTCGCCTTTGCTATGTTTCCTACTATAATTACATTTTTTGCGGTTGTCAAGCAGGAACGCAGAAATTTCACAGTTAATTTATTCCACAGATTTCAGAGATTCTACCATATCGATCTTTTTCAGCTTCCTGTGCATAAACAGATTAACAATCAGTGAAAAGATACAGGTGATCACTGCGCAGTAAAGGAAGCTTACCGGGCGTATGTTCCGTCCGAACATAACCGCATCCACCTCTACTGTGACAATAATATACCGATGAAGGATCACTCCGAAGCCGGATCCGAAAATGATCCCGGCAATGGTCAGAAGAATATTTTCCCTCAGTACATACTGAGAAACTTCCTTATCATAAAATCCCAGTACCTTTAAGGTTGCCAGTTCTCTCTGGCGTTCTGTTATATTAATATTATTCAGATTATAAAGAACCACAAAAGCAAGCATTCCTGCGGAAACGATCAGGACTACGATCACAATTCCCAATGTGCTGAGCATACGGTCCACCTGGGCTGCCAGACTGGCAGTATAGCTGATGCTCAACGCTGCCGGCTGGGAAAGTATTTCTTTTCCTACTGCTTCCTCCTGATCCAGATATTCATCCTTAAGAGAAAAGATCACATCCTCATAAACAGGCTTTTCTCCAAAGGTCTGCTCATAAACTGCAGGAGTCATATAAATATAATGCCCCATATAGTTTTCTGTGATCACAGCCACCCTGGCCTGATATTCCTCATGATCTTTTTCCAGAGTAATACTGTCTCCCACCTGCAGTCCCAGAAGTCTGGCTGTTTTTTCACTGATCACAGCTCCCGCATCGGTAAGTTCATATCCTTCTTTTGTGATACGGTTTCTCAGTGTCACATCCTCCCGGAAATTTTCCATATCCTCCGGCACATAAAGATAGCAGCTGATATTGGATTTTTCTCTTGGGGCAGTGATCTTTGTAAACTGGATGTTTGTAAATCGCTGGATTTTTTTATTCTGTTTTAAATATTCCGAGAGTTTTGTCCTTTCCTCCGGGGAAGCATCCTCATCTGTGATAATAGTTCCGTCATAATGCTGAAGCTCTTCATACTGCTTCACCACAATGTCCGATATAGAATCTTTGATCCCGAATCCCACCAGCATCAGAGCCATACTTCCGGAAATGCCGAAAATCGTCATAAATAAACGCTTCTTGTAGCGGAAAAGATTTCTCAGACAGGATTTCCAGGTAAAGTTCAGATGCTTCCACAAAATCGTGATCTTTTCTACAAGAACCCTTTTCCCCTCCTTAGGCGCCGGCGGGCGCATCAGAGAGGCCGGAGTCTCTGCCAGAACCTTATAGCAGGCGAACACCGTAGCGCCTACTGTACAGACTACAGCTGCCACAGACGCTGTAAGGGCAAATTTCAGTTCATAGTGGATCTCCAGGTTATTTCCCACATTGTGGTACATGATCCCGTATGCCTTGATAATGATATAGGGAAGGATCTTTTCACCGATCAGAATTCCTGCCGCACTTCCCCCCACTGTTGCCAGAAATGCATAGTTCAGATACTTGGAGGCAATAGCATACTTACCGTAGCCCAAGGCCTTCAGAGTTCCGATCTGTGTTCTCTGTTCCTCTACCATTCTTGTCATAGTGGTAAGACTGATCAAGGCTGCCACCAGGAAAAAGATCACCGGAAATACTTCTCCGATATTCTTAATACGGTCTGCATTGTCTCCGTAATCAGAATACTCCGGAAGAGCATTTCTGTCTGTAATGATCCACTCCGGCTCTTCTATATCCTGGATTTCTTTCCGGGCATCGGCAATCTTCTTTTCGCCGTCTGCAATCTCCTGCTCTGCCTCCTTTTCGCCGTCCCGGTACTCTTTCCATCCATCTTCAAGTTCTGCCTCTCCATCTGCAAGTTCTTTTTCCGCATCGATCAGCTTCTGCTGATTTTCTTTAATCTCTGCCTCTCCGTCCGCAAGCTCCTGCCTGCCCTGTACAAGCTCCGCCTCTCCGTCTGCAAGTTTCTGTTCATTGGCATTGATCTCTGCCTGCGCGGCATTCAGTCTTTGTCTGTTGGCATCAATCTCTGCCTGACTGCTCTGAAGGACTGCCAGACTCTCCTTCAGCTTTTTTTCACTGGCTGCAAGTTTTTTTTCATTAGCAGAAATTTCCTTTTCTGCCTGCTGAAGTTTCTTCCCCTCCTGTTCCAGTTTTTTCCGTCCTTCTTCAACAGCTGTCCTGCCTGACTGCAGCTGCTCTATGGTTAATGCAAGTTCCGTCTTTTTTGTCTCTGCCTGGGCAATACCCTCCTTTGCGGCAGCAAGACCAGCCTCCAATTCCGGTTTCCTAGCCACAGCCGCACTGCAGGTGTCTAAAGCTGCCTGGGCCTGAGCCACAGCTCCGTTTGCGGCTTCCAGCTCTGCTGCAGCTGCATTCAAAGCTTCCTGTAATGGAATCAGATCTTCCTCTGTGATCTCACCTGCTTCCAGTTTTTTTATGGCTTCATCCAACGCTGACTGAGCCATATCTGCTGCTGACTGTTTCTCCGATGCTGTTCTCTGGGCTGCAGTCAGTGCCTGCTGCAGTGCAGGAAGCTGTGCCTCTGCCTCTGCTGCCTGCTGGATACCAGCTTCTATCTGGGGAATCTGTGCGTTCAGTTCTGTAATCTGTGCCTCAATTGCTGTGATTCCATTCTGAGCCTGAAGGATTCCCTCTTCAATCTGTCTCTGTTGTTCATCAAGAGCAGATCTGCTTTCTTCCAGCTTTTTCTTTCCGTCGGCAAGCTGTTTTTTTGCCTTCTCCAGCTTTTCCTTACCTGCATCATATTCCCGTTTTCCGCTGTTATATTGACTCCATCCTTCTGACAGCCGGGCTTCTCCGGCATGAAACTGCTCCCACCCGGAAGCAAGCTGCCCCCTGGCATCTGCAAGCTGTATCCTTCCATCTGCTATGGTCTGCTGCGCTGTATCCAGCTGTGCCCGTCCGTCCTTCAGCTTTTCTCTGGCATCTGCAAGCTGTTTTTTGCCTTCTTCATATTCTTTTCTTCCGTCGGCAAGCTCCTGTTCTCCATCCTCCAGATCCTTCCTGGCATCTGCAAGCTCCTTTTCTGCCTCCGCTTTTCCGTCGGCAAGTTCCTGTTCCGCATCTGCAAGCTTTTCCTCTGCCTCAGACATAACATCCTCATATCTGGCCAGACAGCGTTCTTTCTGGATTCCTTCTACGTTCTGCTGAAGCCTTTCTACCAAGGTATCATAGGCGTCTGTATAGCTCGTTACCTGATCCACTCCATGTGCCCGAATATAAATCTGGGTATATATTTCCTGGTCAAAATCCTCCGGAAGTACATATGCAAAGCCATTCACCTCACCGGATCCAAGTGTTGTATTTCCTCTGTTAAAAGATATGTAAAGAGGTGTTCTTCCAACCCCCGTAACAGTGTAGGTTCTTTTTTTCAGAAATGGATCCTCGGTATCCTCCCGAAATTCCATCTGGTCGCCAATCTGATATCCCATTCCCTGCGCAAAGGTCACGTCCAGAAAACACTCGCCGCTTTTTTCCGGAAGCCTTCCTTCTGTTACAGTCAGCCCATTTACATCTTTATTTATTGATTCCACATGAAGAACCTTCTGAGCATCCGCCTCTCCGCAAAGAACATCTGTCGCCCAGGCTCCCTCTGCCCATTCTACGCCTTCTACTTTTTTCAGTGCATCAACATCCTTCTCTGTAAGGCCAAGAGTTCCAACCACCTTCAGATCCATCATTTTATTTTCTGTATAATAAGCATCTCCGGACAATCTCATATCCGGTGAACTGGCCTGGATCCCGGAAAAAAATGCTACTCCCAGGGATACAATGCAGAATATGGAAATAAATCTTGCCTTTGTCTTTTTTATTTCCATCCAGAAGTCCTTATGCAGTGCTTTTTTCATAACCCTCACCTACCATTCGATTTTTTCCACAGAAGTAGGATTCTCGTTTTGAACCATGGAAGAAACTTTTCCATTTTTAATTTTGATCACACGGTCTGCCATAGGTGTCAGTGCGGAGTTGTGTGTAATAACGATCACTGTCATTCCTTTTTCCCTGCACATATCCTGCAAAAGCTTCAGTATTGCTTTTCCGGTCTGATAATCCAGCGCGCCTGTAGGTTCATCACAGAGAAGAAGTTTGGGATTCTTTGCAAGCGCTCTTGCGATGGATACACGCTGCTGTTCTCCTCCAGAAAGCTGCGCCGGGAAATTTCCCAGACGATTCTTAAGCCCTACCTCCTCCAGAACCATTCTTGCATCCAGCGGCTCTTTGCAGATCTGAAGAGCAAGCTCCACATTTTCCAGAGCAGTAAGATTCGGAACCAGATTATAAAACTGGAATACAAATCCAATGTCTTCTCTTCTGTAACTGGTAAGCTGTTTATTATTAAACTTTGCAATGTCTGTTCCATCTACCAGCACTTTACCGGAGGTGGCCTTATCCATACCTCCCAGAATATTCAGGACAGTAGTTTTTCCCGCGCCACTGGGTCCTACCACTACTACAAATTCCCCCTTATTGATCTCAAAGCTTATCTCATCCACGGCAACAATACGCACTTCCCCGGAGCCGTAGATCTTGGATACCTTTTCAAGCTTTACATATGCATTATTCTGACTCCTCATATTTTTTCCTGCCTTTGCTTCTATTATATTTATAAATAACGCCCTGCCAGCCCTACCAGACATGTTTTGGTCTTAACATTTATAAATGTCTGATGCATAAAAATGCAGCACTCCCTGTAATATTGATCTGTTTTATGAAAAAGAGGTACCTGCAGACTCACATATCATGAAACTGCCGTACCTTCCTCCTCGTACTTTTCAGTATATCAGTTTTAAAAAATTTCTTCAATCTGTGCAGAAAAAAAAGATATGAAAATTGTATAAACTGCTGCCGGTCACCATTTACCGCAGTAATATACTGCTCTTTCAGCTATTCCACATCAGGCTGTTGTCCGTCATGAGCTTTCCACATACACTCTGTAATTTCCATATCAGTAAATACAGCGGTAAAACTGGAATCCTCCGGACTGCAGGCATAAATTCCAAAACGTATCTTTCCCGCACCTTCCCACATATGACAGACTCTCATCTGAGAAAAGTTTTCTCCATCCGAAGAGCATTCGATACAATAATCGTCCTCTCTGCGGCTGAAACGATACCACATTTGTTTCACATCAGCTGAAATCGCTGTGGTCGCCCAGTCTGAATAACCATGATTTGTCACTACAGATCCCAGATGCTGAAATTCTTCGTTCTCAAATTCCACTGATCCTTTCAGCCAGTTGTCTGAATCCAGATACATAACAATCCCGCACTGGTCAAACCTGTGTCCGCTTTCGCTGAAATCAGTTTTTACTGTAAAAGAAAAAAATTTTTCTTCTGTTTCCATCTGGAACACCGGAGCATTATCATTTCTGAAATGATAGTATGTACGCTGCCACAGATCTGTATGCGGTTCCGTTGTGATCTCAACGCGGTCAGATTCTGCTAAATATTTCTGTGGTTCTCTTACCCATTGAAACTCTTTCATATTCATAACAATACCTTCCTTTCATCTCAAAATATTTTCTTACACTTTTGGCTGATATCTCATATCCGACACAGTATATACGGTAATAAAAGCTTCCGGATCCTGATGATTCATATAATCCATCAGCTTCTGGTATTCGCTTTTATCTACAATGGTAATGATCTCGTTGCGTTTCTGCATATTATAGGCGCCGATGGATTCATAAATAGTGGCTCCGCTGTGCAGATGATGAAGAATAAATTCTCTCAGTTCTTTTTCATGCTTTGTAATAATACAGACTCTTCTTTTAATGTTCTGTCCAAAAATAAAATGATCCAGCACAAGACCGTTAAAATAAGTTCCCAGAACACTTAAGACGACTGCTTTTTTATCATACACCAGAACCGCTGAAAGGGCGATGCACATTCCGGACAGAGACATGGCTTTTCCCAGTTCCATATGCAGATATTTATTCATGATCTTTGCAACAATATCCAAGCCTCCTGATGATGCATTTCTGTTAAAAAGAATACTGGATCCGGCACTGACTACCAGAATATAACAGATCACATCCAGCTCCGGACTGTCCGTAAGAGAATGAAAATTCGGAAATATCTTTTCATATATTCCCAGAAACACCGGAAGCATAATACTGGTATAAACAGTTTTTGCTCCGAATTCTTTACCGCAGGTCAGGAATCCTATGATAAGGAGCACCACATTTAAGATCATAGTGATCACCGATAATGGAAGGGGGACAAAATGAGACAGTATAATCCCCAGACCGGAAATACTGCTGATAGATGTCCCACTTGGCACCAGGAAAAAATAGACTGCAGCAGAAATGATCACCATGGCCGCAGTCAGGATCACAATTTCTTTGCCCAGCTCAGTTGTGTTGTTTTTTTGCTTCATAATTAAATCTCTCTTTCTGTCAGGCAATTCCGCCTGAAAAACTATTCACAATCTTTCTTCTTTAATTCCAGCATCAGGTCTCCCATCCCTGCATTGCAGTATTTCCGGTATAAGGCTACTGCTATATCACATCTGTGAGCATAACGCCGATAGATTCCCATGCTGCCAACAGAACAATTTCCGATATGCTCTCCATTGATCTCAGCAATCAGAGAAACTGCTTCAGATACTCCTCCACTGACCGAGTCATCTCCCTGGAAAAATCCGAATCATATTTTCGGTTACAGAAAGCCTCTGTCCACTCCTCGAAAGATTTTTGTCCGCATCTGTCTGCGAACATCTGCCGAAGTTCTTCTCCGTCCATGCTGCGATAAGTATTTTCATGAACAATATGCTTCTGGTCAAAGCATAATGGCTTCGTTCTTTTTTTCTGCTGTTCTGTAGGCCACCCAAACACCAGCATCACCGCCGGAAATACATATTCCGGAAGCTGAAGAAGCCTGCGCTGCTCTTCACAGTTTTCCATAATATCACCTATATAACAGGAACCGATACCAAAGCTTTCTGCTGCCACAACTGCATTCTGTGCAGCAATAGCCGTGTCTGTCACAGCCAGCATCAGGTCTCCCATCCCAGGTTTCCGTGGACTGCATCCAGCTTCCAGGTAGGTATCATACCATTTTTTACAGTCTGCACAGAACACCAGAACCATGGGAGCTTTTGCAATAAAAGGCTGATGATCACATGTTTCAGAAAGCGCTTCCTTTAATTTCTCATCTGTAATATCCAGAATGGTATAAAGCTGCTGACATCCTGCGCTCGGCGCCTGGGCTGCCGCCTCCAGAATGACCTCTTTCATTTCTTCCGGAATGGGTTTCTCTTCATAAACTCTCATAGATTTTCTGTTGTATAAACTTTTAATGATCTCGTTCATAATTTCTCCTTTTATCTCTGCCTCTGTTCCCCCGATACATCCTGATTTTCATGTAATAATCAACAAAGTAATTTGTTCGTTTCCGCCTGATTTTTCAGTTAATTCAAGAATATCATAGGAAGATTTGTTTTACAACTGTACATTTTTAAGAAAAAGAAAAATCCCGCCATCCTTTTCAGACAGCGGGATTTTCCCTGAATAATATTATTTATTTCTATTGGTTTTTCTGCGGGTCATCAGCCCTCCGATCCGGCCGGTTTCTTTGGCCGAAAGGCTTCTCCAGCCATTCTCCAGCACCTGATCCAGAAGCCCCAGTTCTTCGGCTATCTCATATTTCAGACTTTCATCTTCGGAAAGCTCTCCATTCAGATAATTTTCTACTTCTTTCTCTTTATTCACTGTACTCACACTCCTTAATATTACTGTTCTCAGTAACCCATATTTCTGTTCATCAGAAGTATTGACAGTTTTATAAAGATTATACAGGTATTTATCCTCTTGGAATAATGATCGCTGCAATGATATAGGCCCAGATTCCTGCACCTCCGAAGCAGGTAAGGATCACCCAGGCAAGACGCACCAGAGTAGGATCAATATCAAAATATTCTGCAATTCCTCCACATACACCGCAAAGCATACAGTTTACTGATGATTTATAAAGGCGTTTGTTGCTCATATCCATTACTTCCTTTCTCTTATTCCTCAAAGTCCACTTCCAGAGTTCCCATTCCGCATTCTAACTGCATCTTACGGGAGGCTCCGTTATTGTCTACTTTTTTTGTTGAGCCAAGGCCCGTAAATTCATCCTCCCCAAGGAGAACACTTCCCACTCCGCAGGAGATACGGTAATTATAATCTTCCTTCCTGCCTGCAACATCAAGAGACATCATCCCTACGCCGCATTCTGCCTCTATATAATCTGCATCCAGGTCTGTTAATTCCACAGTTCCCACTCCAACCTCAATATCTGTCTGTCCGGCTGTTACAATACCGTAATTTTCCAGAGTTCCTGCTCCTACGGAAACACTGAATTCCCCGGCTTTCAGGTCATCCTCCAGAGCTGCCGTTCCTTTGTCAATATCAATGCTTACCTCTGTAAATTCTGTTCCTGCAGGATAAGTAATCGTAACTGTTCTTTCCTCCGGTCTGTAATCATCTTTGTTTTCAATCTGAAGCTCTGAGCCTTCTGTACTTACCCTTACACGATCCGCTGCATCACCATCAACGGTAACTGTAATTTTCCGGTCTTCACTTTCACGAAGAATCAGCTCATCATAGTTTAATTCAATATCCATAGAAGAAATGCTGTCAAATTCATACGTCCCGCTGTCTCCTGACGGAACTGCCTGCTTTTCGTCCCAGTCATCGTCATCCCAGTCGTCATCCCAGTCATCGTCCTCATCCCAGTGATCTACCATCCGGACCATCCTGTTTACTGCTTTCTGCATATTACTTCCTTCATACTTCATCTCTTCTACAGACGCTCCCATAGCAGCTCCTGCAACGGTAAATCCACATCCCAGAACACCAAAAACTGCCGCTGTCCCTAAAACGATCTTTGAAAATTTTTTCATACAGTCTTACCATCCTTTCTTTCTTTGCTTAAAAGTCTGTGACACCAATCTGTAAACCATCTGAGAAATCTTGGAAACAAGCTGCCCACGATCCAGACCACAAATACAAGACCTGCAAGCCCTATCGCCATAAAAATGCATCCAATCCCAACAGTCAGGATACCTGCAGCCGCGGTACTGAAGCAAAGACCGATCCCTGTAAAAATCATAGTAATTCCACCGATCAGCATCCCCAGCACTCCGACTCCTGCACCAAAGACTAACAAAAACGGAAGAAAAATAACCGTTACTAAAACTCCAATGACACCCCCTGTTGCTCCTGCAAGAAATGGAGAAAGGAAAATCAGAAGGATCAATATCAGTGTAAGCTTGCCCCGTCCACGTTTTTCTTTCGGCTGATAGCCTCTTTCTTTTCTGTCAGTACCGCGCTCCCCGGGCATCTGCCCCGGCTCTTCCATCCTCTCATCATAATACCCGTTTTCTGTATAGGTTCCTGAAGAGGCACTGTTTTCTCTTAAATCTGCTTTGATGATGGCAGCCACCTTACCCGGGCTTCCAAGCTTCTGTATTACTGAAGCTTCCTCTTCTTCTCCCGCTTCATCAAAATAACTTTCATAATAATCAAGAGCTTCTCTTCTCTCATCTTCTGAAATATCGGAAAGAAGAAGTTCCAGTTGTTTCATAAACTCTTTTCTGTCCATTATCCAATTCCCCCTTCAAACAGTCTGGAAATTTTTGAAGAATAGTTTTTCCATTCCACTTTGTACAAATTCAGCTGTGCAGATCCTTTTTCTGTTAATTTATAATATCTGCGATTCCGGCCCTCGTATGCCATATCATATGTCTCCAGACATTCATCCTTCTGGAGCCTTCTGAGCACCGGATACAGCGTAGATTCTGAAATATCCAGAACACTGCGGACATCCTGGGTGATCTTGTAACCATAGGTTCCATCCTGTTCCTTGGATACGATAGCAAGAACTATTGCATCCAGAAGGGCTGCACCTGTGTTAAATACCATAGAGTCACATCCTTTTTATTCTTTGTG
>NZ_CABVDF010000017.1:0-23270 GCF_902497045.1 uncultured Blautia sp.
AAACTCTCTTATGCAGCATTGAAGTTTCCAAATATTTGGATACTTTTCATAAATATATTCCTTATGATTATCTGAAAGCTCAGTATTCATCCACATGTACCTAAACACACCTTCTCGTGTAATATAATCTTTATCTTTTCCCTTACTGCCGGTTTTGTATTTTAAACACTCCGTCATTGTTCTGACATATGGCTGTGGCTCAAAACATTTATTTTCTTTTTGCTCTATTTTGCACAAATAATCAAAAGCATTGCTTTTGGATCCAGAATATCCTTTTTCGTATATTGCCTTTACAGTTTTGCTTTTATTCCATCCTTCTTTAAGACAATCTATAATAAAATCATGAAATGGATCAAGTTTGCTTTGATGAATTCCATACGTACTTAATTCTTTTGGATCACCTTTACGATATTTTGCAATTGTGTTGCGACCTATTCCCATACGTTTGGCAATTTCACGGTAACTACAGCCTTCTTTTAAAAAATTTTGTATTTGGCAGATCATTTGATAACGTTTTTCTGAAAAAACAGCATAATTATCCACATCAGATGCGATTTTTTTACAATGTTCTTCTGCATCGATAAATGTATCATTGTGTGGGATACTTATTGTTGCAGGGATTTCTTGGTACTTCATATGGTCTGCCCCCCATGTGCACACAGTCTGCCCCCGATATGTAACATCCACCACCCAGATCAAAGAAGACCTGCATAAAAAGGACGTATGAATTATTTTATTTCATCTCCCCACACTGCAAAACACTCCCAAAAGGATCTTGTCATAAATCTCAGATCCTTTTTGGGAGCGTATTTTTTCACATCTTTATATCTGTTTATCAGTTATTTTTCATCATTCTTCTGAAGAAATCACATTCCTCATCATTGCATTTCTGTCCTTCTGGCTCCTGAATGGTCACATGGAATACATGATACAGTGGATTTTCCTCTGTTCCATAAGTCTTGAACTCATAGTAAACCCCATTTTTCTTTAATGCAGCCTCCAGAAGGGGTGCCTGTGGACGGCAGAAATCTCCTACACAGGTCATCAGATAAACCGGTGGAAAATTTTCTGTTACATGATCCGTTACATTGACAAGGGCACGTTCCTTTGCAGAACCTTTTTCCGGAAGGAAATCCTCCATAAGCTCCTGATCCTGCTTGCCTCCAAGAACACCTTCCTTACTGAAGGGATTGTAAGCGCCACAGTTCAGGGCTACTGCCTGGGGAACAAATCCATCTGGCACTTTGAATGTATAATTGACAGCATACTCCGGGTTCGTGCAGATGGCGCTGTAAAGGCCACAGAGATGTCCGCCTGCAGAATCGCCTACCATAAATACGTGGTTCATATCAAGGCCATATTCTTCCTGGTTCTCATACATCCAGTTGATCACATTATTGGTATCCTCAAGAGGTGCCGGGAATTTTACTTCCGGTGCTAAACGGTAGGTGAAATTCACAACTGCAAAACCACGCTGTGCAAGAGTCATCCCATAAAACTGATACAGCTCTTTATCACCGTATACCCATCCACCGCCATGTACACTCACGATAACCGGGATTTTTCCCTGTGCATTCTTTGGACGGTATACATCCAGTTTGTTTTCCACCGGATCCGGGCCATACTGAATATCATCAAAACGCTGGATATCATCCGGTGTTGTCAGCCCTGCATCTCTTTTTGCATCATTGATCTTCCATTCTCTTCTCATTGTATCGCTTGCCTGTGACATAGTTTTTCATCCTTTCTGCTCTTCCTGACTTTTCCGATATTCACTGATTGTCATTCCTGTAATCCTTTTAAATACCTTGCAAAAATAAGTCAGATTTACATATCCGCATTTCTCGGATATTTCATTTAGTGTCAGATCCGTCTGGGTACAAAGCCTTTTTGCCTCCTGCATACGCACACCTGACAGATATTCCACAAAAGTCGTTCCCGTTCTTTCCCGGAAAATATGGCTTAAATAGTAGGAGCTGATTCCCACATTCTGGGCACAGTCCATAAGGGAAATATCCTTCCGAAACCAGATGTCAATATAACGTTTGGTCTCATCCACATAATCCTGTATTTTATCTGAACTCTCTTTAGGAATGCTTCCTTCTTCCCTGCGGTTGATCTGCAGCATTTGAACACTGTCCCTGTAGGAATCTGACATTTTTTCAAAAGAGTCATACACATTTCCAGTTCCATAAAGGTACTCTACTTTTGTCCTTGCCTTCAGGCACTCTGCCACAAGGGATGCAAGATCATTGCTCCATTCCCTTCTTTTTTCCTTTTCCACTTCCTCCTGGACAAAAAACATCACCACAATTCCCTTTGAGGTAATGGTTGCAAGAAAATCACAGAAACCAGTCAGGCATTTCTTCAGTTCATTATTTAATTCCTTTTTGTTGAGGTCTGTTTTGGTCTGGGGAAGAAATGTAGCAATACAGCCGCCGAAAAATTGGATATTGTTGATATTGCAGTATGCATCAAATTCCTTATTGTCGCAGTTATCAGAAAATACCGACATAAGAATCTCACTGCCAAGTACGGAATTCACCACTCCCAAGGCAGATTCAATTCCATCCTGGCGCAGATTTATCTTTTTCTCCTCTTCCACAGTCCTGCAAAGCTTCCCGATCACTTCCAGTTTTTCTTCCCGTTTGGAAGGCTTTACAAGATAACCGTCTGTTTTCAGATCAAGCGCCTTTTTTATGTAACCAAAATCACTGTATGCTGTACTGATAATAAAATGAGTGGAACATTTTTTGTGCTGTAACAGTTCAATGACCTCAATTCCCGAAAGTCCCGGCATGCGGATATCCACAATTGCCATATCCGGTTTATAGGCTTCCAGCATTTCTTTCAGTTTAATCCCGTTTTCTGCCATTCCTACAATTTCAATATCCGGAAATTCTTTTTTCAGAAAAAGCTCTGTACTTTTCAAAACCACCGGCTCATCATCAGCGATTACCATTGTATATTCCATTGTCATCATCACCTCCTGGTAGAGAAATAAATATTTTCAACCCCGGATCCATATTATAAAATTCAAATTTCAGGTCATTATGATAATACAGACTTAATCTGCGGTAAATATTCCGGATACCGATATGATTGCCGGAGGATTTATTTTCCTGAAAATCTTCATAGATACTTCTGATCTGTTCCTCAGTCATTCCCACACCGTTATCCTGTACCTCCAGACATACGCAGTTCCCCTGTGGATATATCCTGATCCATACATGGCCGTTCTCAAGCATCATAGCAATCCCATGCTGAATGGCATTTTCCACCATTGGCTGAAGGATCATACAGGGCATTTTATAATCCAGGCACCGCTCATCAATTTCAAAGGTGTACTGGTATCGACCACCATAACGGCATTCCTGAATCGCCACATAGTCTTTCAAATTTTCCACTTCTTTTTCCAATGGAACGGTTTTGCTGATATTATCCAGATTATACCGTAAAAAGGCTGCTGTCGTTTCCATAAGTTCTGCACACTGATCTGCATTCTCGATCCTTGCAAGGGAAGAAATCATATTTAAAGTATTAAACAAAAAATGAGGATTTACCCTGGACTGCAGAAAATCCAGATGACTTCTTTGCAATTCACTGAACATTTTCAGATTTTTGATTTCCATTTCTGCAAGGCGCTCTTTGATATCTGCATTTTCTTCAATTTCCCGCATCTGTTTCTGGATAATGCCGGTCATTTTGTTAAAAGCAGCTGCAAATTCTTCAAACTCATCATTGCTTTCAATCTGAATGGGCTCTGCACTTAGCACATTATCCTGAATGGATTCCACACCCTTTTGCATGGTTGCAATAGATCTTGAAACCTCCATAATAACCCTGGTCAGATACAGACCAATGCATATAAGAGTACACACGATCATACCGATCTGCAGCCGCAATATATTTCGTTGAAGAGCATTCAGCCTGTTTTCCAACTGACTTAATTTATTCAGTTTTACCGAATATGCTTTCTGAAAACGAAGGATAACGTAAGAATAAAGCTCCTGAAGCTCATTGTAGCTGTTTTCCAGTTTTTCAAATCCCGTCTGCTTATCGCTTTCAAAATATCTCCGCAAGGCATCTGTCAGAAAATCAGATTTTCCAAGAAAGCTTTCCACTGTACAGTATGCATCTGTTACCTCCCTGACAAAGCTTTTCTCCTGAAGCTCCTTCACTATTTTTAAATACTGTTCGGCACTCTTCCTGTCCTGCTCATAATTTTCGGTTCCTTCTTCTGACAGATACAGGTATGCCATGTTTATGTCGCCATTTAAGACTTCTACGCTATTTTCCAGATTGTTTATGGAAATCATTTCACCGATAGCATTGTCATACCGACCTGACACATAGTTGTTACATATAACAGCGACCATAAGAAGAATTACTGAAAAAACTGCTACGATGACATAGCCTACAATATATTTTTTCCCAACTGAGTTAAAGAAACGCGCCTTTTTCATTGTGTTCTTCCTCCGCTGTTCCATTTTGGGGCATATTCCAGTTCTGCATCGGAAAGAATGCTGTGGTAATTTTCCACTGTCAGCCACTGTGTATCTGTATAAACCGTTTTTGAGCTGTATTCTCCATTCCGGATAAAATTTGCAATTTCTTCTACTACCTGTTCTCCCATCATATTGGTATCCTGTTTGATAATTCCATCTATCGCCCCGCTTATTACACCGTAAAAAGCATCAAATCCAAGAATATGTTCGTACTGATCGTCCCTCTGTTTAAACTGGGAACTGATTGTCACTCCTCCCGTTCCCTCCAAAAAGACAATGGTATCTGCGCCTTCTGTATTCTGGTAGTACATTTTCATAACTGTAAGCCCGTCATAATTGTCATACTGTACATCCCCAAGATGGATTTTGGGATAATCCTTGACCGCGTCCTGAAGTCCTTCCAGTCTTTCCTCCAGATTGGAAAATCCCGGTTCACCGGAAATCAACGCAACATTGGCTTCTCCATCTGTTACGTTTATCAGTTCTTCTCCCAGCATTTTCCCTGCTTCATAATTATCTGTTCCGATATACAGATGCTCCGGAAAACTTTTAATATCTGTATCCACACAGATAATCTGAATTCCCTCACTCCACGCCTCTTTTAATGTATCAATGTATTCTTCATCCTCATTTCCCTGTACCACCAGCACATCTACCTTAGCCGCAATCTGCTGCTTCAAAAGCTCCACCATCTGAGGAATATTGTAGTTCAGCTGAGGCTTGAGTATTTTGATATCCATCCCGCAGCTCTTCTTCAGTTTCTCCCCGGATTGTTCGATTCCTTCTTCAATCAGCATCCAGTATCCATCATCGAAATGAGGCAGGATCACAGTCACCCTGGTTATATCTGTTCCGGCAACCGGTATACCTGCCTTACAGCCTCCAAGCACGCAGCATAAAACCAGAAGCGTAAGTATTCCTGCCACCGATTTCTTTTTTTCAGGCATAGTCAGTCTCCTTTATTTCCTTAGAATGTGTCCATTATCTCACTTTTCATTCTTTTAGACAATTACCCGGATCACGTTTTCGTCCTTTACGTTTTTTCCAAACGCAACTATCCGGTATCCTGCTAGCAGAACCCCGGATAGTCTGATACATTTTTTTATTTGTCTGAACCGTATTTTCTCATATCAAGTGCAACTGCTACGATGATGATAAGTCCTTTTGCAATGTTCTGCCAGTAGGAGCTTAAACCTACAAATGTAAGACCATAGCTGATAACACTGAAAATAATAACTCCCAGGAAAGCTCCCGGTACATTACCAATACCACCTGTGAAGGAAGCACCACCGATGATACAGCTTGCGATGGCATCCATTTCATAACCTTCTGCATATGTTGCATTGGCACTTCCGGTACGTGCTGCAAGCATACATCCTGCAAGAGCTGCAAGGGCTCCGGATAAGATATAAACAAACATATCGATTTTGAATACGTTGATACCTGCTACTTTTGCAGCCTCACGGTTACCACCTGTAGCATAGATGTTTTTACCTAATGTTGTCATGTTCAGGATAATGTAAACAGCGATCATAACTACAAAGGCAACAATAATCAGATAGTTAACTCCAGCAACAGAACCTGTACCAAATTTTGTAAAGGATTCTTTAAATCCTGCAAGAGGCTGTGAGTTGTTCGGTGCTTTTTTCATGAACAACAGGTTTCCACCGTAAATGATCAGCTGAAGTCCAAGACCAGCAAGGAAAGCCGGTACCTTTAATTTTGAAATGATAAGACCTGTGATCACTCCGGAGATACTACCAATGATAATGGAAGCAACGATTGGTACGATCAATGGCATTTCCGGCAGTGACGGCCAGAATTTAATGTAATAAGTGGACTGCTGCGCAAGTGTTCCGGATACAACGGCACCAAGACCTGCAAGTCGTCCTACGGTCATATCCATACCACCGGCAATGATTACAACCAGCATACCCACAGCAAGAAGCATTTTCGGGGCACTCTGTGTCAATACATCACTTAATACACGAACGGAGATAAATGACGGCGAAATTATCGCAATGATCACGATCATCAGTAACAGACAGATATAAAGAATATTATCCATCAGGATTTTTGACATATTTTTTGATTTCATTTCTTATCCTCCCCATTGGCTTCATATGTACTTGCCAGCAACATGATCTTCTCATCTGTTACTTCAGATTTATCCAGGATACCGGACTTATGTCCTTCACACATTACCATGATCCGATCAGACATACCCATAAGTTCCGGCATCTCTGAACTGATCATAATTACACATTTACCCTTTTGTGCCATTTCTTCCATTAATTCATAAATTTCATATTTTGCTCCTACGTCAATTCCTCGTGTAGGCTCATCCAGGATCAGGATATCCGGCTCACTTAAAAGCCAGCGTCCAAGAAGTACTTTCTGCTGATTACCACCGGAAAGGGTTTTGATGGCAGTTTTCAGGCTTGGAGTTTTTGTGGAAAGCATATCTACATATTTCTGTGCATCCTGGTTTCTCTTTGGCTTATCAATAAAAGGAAGCCCTGCTTTGTGATACCGTTTTGGATTTACATTCTGCTCTACAACAAGAGTATTATCTGTAATGGATCCAGGTCCGATAATACCTGTTTTTCTTCGATCCTCTGTAAGCAGTGCCATACCGTTTTTAATGGCATCGATGGGCTTTCTGTTGTGGATCTCTTTTCCCTCAATAGTAATCTTTCCGGAAGAAATTCCATGTAATCCAAATAAAGCCTCCATCAGCTCGCTTCGCTGGGAACCTACAAGTCCGCCGATTCCGAAAATCTCCCCTTTCTTTACAGAAAAGCTTACATCCTTAAAGGAATGAGGATTTGTGCTTGTAAAGTTTTCAACTTTCAGATACTCTGCTCCTGGTGTATGCTTTTTCGGTGGAAAACGATCTGTCATCTCACGTCCAACCATTTTATTTACAATAGTATCTGTTGTCATTTCACTTGCAGGCCATGTACCAACATTTTGTCCATCACGCATAATTGTGATGTCATCTGAAATCTGAAGGATTTCATCAATTTTATGGGAAATATAAATAATTGCTACGTTTTCGTTTTTTAGCTGATCGATAATACGGAACAAAATCGCTGTTTCAGTCTCTGTAAGAGAGGATGTAGGTTCATCCATAATAACGATCTTTGCACCAATGGATACAGAACGTGCAATCTCGATCAGCTGACAGTAGGATGTAGAAAGCTCTGCAACTTTCTGCTTTGGATTGATGTCCAGTCCCAGTTTCTTAAATACTTCTTCCGTTTCTTTTATCAGTCTTTCTTTATCTACCCAACGTACCCCTGCCACTTTTTTGTAAGGGATCCTGCCAAGGAAAATATTTTCTGCCACTGTCTGCGGTCTTACAGGATGCAGTTCCTGGTGGATCATTGCAATTCCCTGATCCATGGCGTTTCTTGGGCTGGTAATACTTACCTGCTTTCCATTTATGGAAATACTTCCCTCATCCGGGGAATAGATTCCATAAATACATTTCATCAGCGTAGATTTGCCGGCTCCGTTTTCTCCCATCAGTGCATGCACAGTTCCGGGACGGACTCTTAAGGAAACCTGATCCAGTGCTTTTACACCAGGAAAGGTTTTCGTAAGATTTACGGCTTCCAGCACGTATTCGGAATTACTCATAGCTTATTCTCTCCTGTTCTGCTCTTGGCAATAATAAAAAGGGACGCTTTACAGTCCCTCTTTATGCAGCCTTGCGGCCAAACTTTTGTTATTTAGAATGAAGTGTCTGTAATGTCGTAGCTTGCATCATCTAAATTGTCAGCTGTGATAGAAATATAGTCGATCATGATTCTATGTCCGTCAACCTTTACACCATCCATTCCAATAGACTCAGTGGTAACTTCCTCACCGTTCTCTAACAGATACATCAGTTTATAAATGGATTTTGCAAGTTTTACAGGGTTGTTGAGGCTGGTCTCAAGAAGAGTTCCGTTTTTGATTGCTTCACATCCGGCAGCTGTAGCATCAACACCAACAACCGGAATTGTGTTCTCATCGCTTGTGAAATATCCATGAGCCTGAAGTGCTGCGATTGCACCAAGTGCCTCATCATCGTTATCTGCGATGATACAGTCAATGTCATCACCAAAGCTTGCAATAAGTGCTTCTACATTTTCCTGCGCTTCAGATCGGGAGAAGTTGCAAAGTACACCGTTGATGGAATCTCCACCTTTAACGCCTGTTACATCATCACCACCGATGCAGCTTCCAAGCTCGTATCCTGCACCCTCAATTGTTGCAAGACTGTAAGAAGAACGGTTGATGGTATCACTGAATGTCTGAATACCCTGAAGGAGAATGTAATCAACTTTTCCATTTCCGTTTCTGTCCCAATTCTCATGAGTATTGAAGTAATCAACGATTGCATTACCCATGTTCTCACCGGACTGAGTGGATACGGAAGATACATACCACAGATTCTCGTTGTCTGCAAATGCGTCATCAGATGGGCTCGTTGTGTTTGCAAAAATACCAACTACGCCTTCTTCTTTCATCTGTTTTGCAATATCATCGGTTGCTGTCATATTGATGTTATTCAGGATCAGATATTTAACGCCCTGTGTGTAGAAGTTGTTTACGTTATTTCCCTGAGTGTTGATATCGTTTTCACTGTCAGCGTCTGTGATGGAAATTGTTCCATCTGCTGCTGCGATTCCGTTTAAGCACTGGCGGGCATTTGCGATAAAAGTATCTGCGAAATTGTACCATACAACACCCGCTGTTGCACTTCCATCAGCCAATACAGGTGTTGCAAACATGGATGTTGCCACTGCAGCTGCAGCCAGAACGCTAATTACTTTTTTCTTCATTTTTTCTTCCTCCATTTAAAAAAACGTTATCCCGGAAAGCCTTTTCTTTTATTTGCTTTCCCCTTGTTGATAATACCAGTATAGCATGGCCGCCCTTTAGAAAAAATTCAAGATATTTGCAGTTCTACCAAAAAATATTGCGAATTTGCTGTACAGGCGCAAAAAAAAATTGCACTTTTTTGTTATCCGCAAAATAGTGCAGCTTTTTCTTTAACGACTTTTCCCCCCAGAAAATAATCCCTTATTCCCCTTTTCCCTTGAAATCTCTGTAGCAAACTGTTACTATATTATTACAAAATTCGTGTTTTTCAGTGATCTTTTGGTCATATTTTAGGGATGAGGAGTTTTGATGAATTTATTCAAAGTCAGCATTATTTTTCCGGTGTATAACGTGGAAAAATACTTAATCCTCATCTTTTTACCTCCGTTTTCTTATTTTGGGGTTCTTATTCCAAGTGAATACTTCGTCATCCGAATACAGTTTTCTATGCCTTCTCTTACTTGCTCATCATCCTGAATATTCCGAATTTCGATTGGAGTGCAAACAATTTGATTGCGGTCTACTTTCGTTGGTGTATTTGCTCCATATGCATTTACCGTATCCAGACTGCTGGATTCCAGATGCAGCACTGCATCTCCATAGACGATCTGTTCTCGTTGCTGTGCCGGATAGGCTTTTTTCAGCAGAGAAGCAATCTTGGCAAGCAAAATGGCTGTGTTATAGGGCTTTGTGATAAAAGCGTCTCCTCCAAGCATAATACTGTTTAATTCATCCATATCCGTAGTACAGCTTGTTACAAAAATAATCGGCACTTGAGAAAAAGTGCGGATCTGTGAACAGAGAGAAAATCCACTGGTTCCAGGCAGCTTGATGTCCAGTAAGATCAAGTGTGGATGATCTGCTTTGATCTGGTCAATCACACCAGAAAAATCCTCCGGAGCCGCTATTTCATAGCTGTTGCTTTTCAGAAGCGTTTTCAATTCATTCCGTATCAACGGATCATCTTCGATTATCATTATTTTTTCTTTCATATCAGCCTCCGTAATAATATAAAACAGCTGTTCTTGCTTCCACTGACATTCCTATCAGGCAATTATAAAAGCACCGCTTTCTCTAATCACCATTCATTAACAGCTTCTGTAATTTCCATGCTGCAGATCCGCTTTGCCGGCACATATACTGCTGCTGCAGCAGAGACAATGCCAAACACCACCGTAATGCCAATCAGGGTTATTGGCAGGGTCCATGGTGTTCCAAAGTATCTCGTAAGCAGTCTGGTATGCAAAAACCAACTTAACGGAATTCCTGTACTGCAGCCAACTATAAGTCCTGACGCAGTGTAAGTAAAGGCTTCTGCTGCAATCATTCGTGTAAGCTGTTTTCTGTCCATGCCAACTGCCCGCATAGCACCATATTGTTTCTTACGGGCAGTGACACTCATAGAAATGCTGTTGATTATATGAAACAATGTGATCATTGCAAGAATCGCTAGAAAACTATACACAATAAAGACAGAGGCTGCATAAGTTGCGTGATCCTGCTTATTCCTTTCGCGCATATCTTCAAAGATCACATCTCTTCCAGCAAGATTTTCAATCTTCTTTATCGATTCGTCTGATGCATTTTCCTGCAGCTGTACACCGATCAAACTATAATTTTCTTTGCCTGTAAGTCTGGCAAAAGTTTCCTGAGAACAGATCACACTATACTCACTGGGGTATATCCCATCAGACACAGCACATGTAATTTTAAGCTTCTGTCCTGCTATTTCAATGATATCTCCAACTTTTAATGGATTATCTTTATTTAAAACAGTCATAACCTGATCGCTGTTTCCATGGATTTCTGACAGATCGCCCTGTACAAGACATTCCTGTGCACTGTCCAAAAGATATTCACTGTAGGATATCAGATTCACATAATCAATTCCCTGACTTGAGGATGCAGCAGAAACTTTTTCCATATATGCACTTCCAAAAACATGCTCTACTCCTGGAACAGAGAGAATACTGTCCTCCAGCGCCGGACTCAATATCTGTTCATTTGCATATCCGGTAAGCGTAATATCCGGCTGCCACGACCTCAATGACGGGAGAAGTGCCTGTGCAAAATCCAATCCCACCGAAAAGCTAAAAAATAAAATAACACTGAGTGAAAAACTGAAAGTCATCAGTATCCAGTTTTTTTTAGGAGTAAACGCATGATGAATGCCCAGGACTTTTTCCACTTTCCCTAAACCCAGGTTTACAGTATGGCCTGCAAAAGATGTCGAATCCACATTGCCGGAAACTGCGGCCACAGGAGAAACTCTGGCTGCACGTCTGGCTGGTGACTGTGCTGCCAGAAGAACCGCAACAACGCCTACTGCTGCCCCGCTGAGCAGCCCAATCGGACTGACTGCAAAAACTGGCATGGAGCTGAATTCACCACCAATCCCATAACGCAGCATTATACATATTCCCCAACTGATCATTATTCCTGCAAATAAACCAACAGGAACAGCAGTTTTGCACCAGTTTAAAGCCTCAAAACGCACATAACGGATAATCTGTTTACGACTTGCCCCAATACAGCGCAGCATACCAAAAAACTTTATCCTTTGTGCCACATTACTGTTCATACTTCCGGAAATCATCAGTATACCGGCCATCAATACCAGTATAAACAGGATTATCGCCAATCCATAGATATTTTTCACAGACTCACTGCTGCTTTGTCCTGTCAGCCCCATAACTGCAGTATTCTCAGAAATACTTTCTCCTGAGAGATGATACTGTTGTTTTAATTCCTTAATTGCACCAGAAGCCTTTGACGCGTCCTGAAACTGAACATAACAGACTGGATCCGTCTCCGTTTTATTTTCTTCCATAAGAGCACCAAATTCACTTCGTGTCATATACACGGCAACAAGATAGGTCTGTCCCCTGTAATCATCTTTATTATCTGAGCCGAATCCTGAAATAATAAATTCAGTATCTCCGGCAGGAGTCTGCAGCGTTATCCTGTCTCCAAGAGATACATCCAGGGCAGTCTTTGCGTTGGAGCTAAGCATAATTTCCCTGTCATTTTGTGGAAGAACTCCTTCTTCAAGAGCATTGGAAAGCTGGCTTAAATAGATATTATCAGTCCCGTATAAAGCGGCTTTTTTCTCTCCGATATAGTATGGCTGATCTGCATCAGAATTAAATTCTTCCACCCAGCCGACACCTGCAGTATCAGAACGCTGGCTGATCTCCTGTCCCATACTCTGGGAGATATTTTCCAGTCTGATGTGCCAGTTCCCATGTTTTTCCTGAAGTTCACTGCTCTTTGTCCGGATAAACATATCAGCTGTACTGAAAACCGTTGTCACAAGCAGTACAGAAATAATAATACACAGAATTGTCATTCGGTTCTGTCTTTTTCTTACTTTTGCTGAAATTGGAATAAGGCTTAAGTAACTTCTCACTCCCGACACCTCCCGAAATCTGTCAGTACACCATCTGATACCTGAAGCACCCTGTCAGATGTTTGTGCGATACTGCGGTTATGCGTGATCATGAGAATCGTCTGCTGGTATTTTTTTGATGCCTTTTTCAATAAAGCGATCACTTCGCGGCTGTTTTGTGTATCCAGATTTCCGGTAGGCTCATCAGCCAGAATCAGAGCAGGGCGGGTGATCAGCGCGCGGCCAACAGCCACTCTCTGCTGCTGACCTCCTGAAAGCTGGTTTGGAAGATGATTTCGTCGTTCTTTCAGATTCAGCACCGTAAGCAATTCTTCCAGATATGCCTTGTCCGGCTTTTGATAATCCAGCAATAGTGGAAAAATAATGTTCTGTTCTACAGTAAGCTCCGGAACAAGATTAAATGCCTGAAAAATAAATCCAATGTTTCTCCGGCGGAATATGGTAAGCTTCTGTTCATTCATGGAAAAAATATCTTTGCCGTCAATAAACACCTTGCCTGATGTAGGCAGATCAAGTGCTCCTATCATATTCAGCAGTGTACTTTTTCCCGATCCGCTTTCTCCAATAATCGCTGCATACTGGCCTTTTGGGACAGAAAAATTAATGTTTTTCAATGCCTTTACAGCAGTTTCACCACTGCCGTAGGTCTTGCAAATGTTTTTAACTTCTAATAAGTTCATAGTGCAGCCACCTCTTTCTGAATTACTTTTTCATACAAGCAGATTTTTCTGTCTTTGTCTGCAATTGAAAGGATAGCACCTAAACATTACAGCAAGCCTACACACAGCCTACAATTTTGTAGGATTTAAAAAATTCATAGTAAAAATCGTACCTTTTCCCAATTCACTGTCAACTTCGATCATACCTCCGTGCGCCTCTACGATTGCTTTAGCAAGAGGCAGTCCCAGCCCGATTCCCTGCTTGTCCTTAGAAAAGCGGCTTCTGTAAAACCGTTTAAAAATATAATGAATATCTTCCGGATGGATACCGCTTCCATTGTCTGTCACAGTGATCTGGATGCCGGAAGAAAGCTCTTTCCATTCAATAGAAACAAAATCTCCCTGTTTTGTATGGTCAAGCGCATTTTTTACAATATTGTCTATAGCTTCTGTAAGCCAGTCACGGTCACAATTCAGAAAAACTGTATCAGTTCCGGACAAAATCACTTTCTTCTGTTCCTGCCTGGAACGGTATAAAAAATGCAGTTCCATATCCTTCATCATATCCGACACATTCTCTGCAGATTTTTCAAGCATAACTGATCCTGCATCCAGTCTTGTTATTTTGAGCAGATTTTGCACCAAAGTTTCAATACGGTCAAGTTCCTGCTCAGACAGCTCTGCAAACTCCTTTATGGATGAAGAGGCTTCTGCTTCCTCCTGAAGTAAACCATTGTAAATATTCAGAGCAGCCAGCGGAGTTTTTAACTGATGGGAGATATCCGATATGGTATTTTTCAAAAACTCTTTTTTCTTTACTTCATTTAACGCATGAGCATTTAACACTGCCGCCATGGAATTGATAGAATGAAACAGGTGATATAGTTCGCCTTCCTGATCGCATTCGATCCGTGCATCCATATTTCCGTCCAGATACGCATGTATCTGTAATACTGCCTGTTCCATCAACTTATTTTGTTTTTGAAAATATCTAATAAAGACAGCCCATAATACTCCCATTATAAACAGTGAAAGAAACAGCAATAACAGAGAAATTTTTGAACACAGCAGATAAACACAGACCTCCGCCAGGACAGCAAACACTGCCATAACAGCTGATAAGGCAAGAAAAAATTTCTTTATATCCTGATTTACAAATATTTTCATAACCGCCTCAATCTATCACATTCCATTTATAGCCCATACCTCTGACCGTCAGCAGCATTTTCGGCTCACCAGGATTGTCCTCGATTTTTATTCTCAGCCTGCGCATATATACCGTCAAAGTACTGCTGTCAATATAGTTCCCATTACAGTCCCATAATCTGTCCAATATCTGCTCTTTAGTAAGAACCACATTAGGATTTCTCATAAACAGGCAGAGCAGTTTGTATTCTGCCGCTGTCAGCTCCAGTAACCGGTCATTTTTGAATGCCTGACCCTGCAATAGAAATACCTTGATCCCATTTGACTGCAGCATAGTGCCTTCTGTGCTGAAATCATTTGTACGTCTGAGCAGTGCATTGATTCTGGATATCAATACTCCCAGTTTAAATGGTTTTGTAATATAATCGTCACCGCCAATATCCAGCCCCATAATTATATCCATTTCTTCATCAGCTGCTGTCAAAAATATGATCGGCACTTTCGATGTCCGTCTTACTTTTTTGCAAAATTCAAATCCTGTACCATCGGGAAGGGCTACATCTAAGACCAGAAGATCGTACTTTCCATCCGTCCAAAGGTTTTCTGCCTCTTTAAGCGTCCTGGCAACCTCCAGTTTGAAGCCCTGTTTTTTTAATGCAAAGGTAAGCCCGTTGACCAGGCTCAGGTCATCTTCTATTAATAATATATTATTCATGGCACTCTCCGTTTTTCTGTTATGTCAATATCTCTAAATGATAAAGGCTTCCGCTGTAAAACGGAAGCCCCCCATGAATCATTCCAGTTCAATTCCCCAAATCTTGCAGTCTCTGGTCCCTACAACAGCAGTACTTCCGTATACAGCCGGGGAAGCCTCGATCACGCCTTCGCTGAGAGAAAGTGTGTCAAACACTTCTCCTGTCCGTCCATCAAGAAGATACATGTTTCCATCACTGCTACAGTAAATAACACGTCCCTTTTTGTCCTTGTCATATACACAGACCGGAGAAGACCATGCATAGCCAGCTTTATGCTCCCATACCATTTTTCCGGTTTTTTTATCCAGACAATGAAGAACACCTGTTGCATTGTCATCTGTTTTAGATACTGTTACATACACATAATCCTTAAGATCATTTTTCCCTGCAGCAATAGTAGACTGGACGCCTCCTGACACACCATCATCTGTATAACACTGATAATCTGTCTGCCAGATGATCTCGCCTGTCTCTGCGTTGATCTTCCATACCGGTACCGTTGCCTGATCGTAGCTTCGCCATCCCAGACGGAAAGAGGTGCTTACATAAAGATAAAGATGTCCGTCCTCAATAGACAGCACCGGTGTAGAATTGGAGTCATCCAGGATATCCTGAACCCATACAAGTTCCATTGAATTCAGATCAAGGCACATCAGATTACCGCCATTATCTGATGTAAACAGGTAATTTTTGTATACAGTAGCACTGACTTCCATACCCACCCAGAAAGATTCTGTACTGGATCTGGTTCCATAATAATGCCATTTAACAATTTTCCCCGGATCAATGGACAGATTTCCTGTTTCCGGGTCATATTGGGTATTCAGTTTAATCAGATACAGAATACCATTTTCTCCTGGATAGATCAGGGTGTCTGTTTCCGCGTCCACCAAAGCAGAAGAATCAAAAAAGCTTAAGCTTCCTCTAAGAGAAAAAGGATCGTTGTCTCCAAAGGTATACATAGTGCTGCAGTCCAGAAGATTGATCACAAACACTCTTGCAGTTCCCTGGTCGCTGTTATAACCTGCACCCACATAAAGAATCGGATATCCTCTGGGATCCAGCGCACCGGAGCCTTTAAACGTATATCCCAGATAAAGAGGTTCCCTTGTATCTTTTCCTGTTTCCAGGTCCAGAAAATATACGTAACCGTCCATACAGGCATAAATCACCTCTACCAGATCCTCTTTTTCTTTTGCCCAGTCATACATATTCATATGAGCCTTTGCCTCTTTTGACCATTTTTGCATCAAAGGCTGTCCGGTCCATCCGCTTCCGGTCCAGACTGTTCCCTGAGAAGAAAGCGATCCAGTGTCTCTGGACCATTTGTCTCTTAATTTATTTTTTTCCAGAGAGGCTTTTCCATATGCGGCGCTGTCTCGGAAATTATTTCCTCTGAAAGTCACAATCCCATTCACCTTTGTGTATTCATTTCCTTTATTAAAGGAAATCGGACTGTCGGGCATATAGGAAGAAATACTGTCAAGCACAGTACCGTCAACTTCCACTTCTGTAGAAGAGATCAGGTTTTCCGGTCTCGTAGACTCTACACAATGAGGGCTGAAAAATATCTCCTCTGTCTTTTCCATTTCCAGTAAGGGTTCCTCTGTCTTTTTTGAAAAAACACTTATCTCCTTGTCTGCACCGCCTGCTGAACGAGAGCTTAATTTATGTACGATATAAATACCGGAACCGCCTGCCAGGCACAGGATAAGGAACAGAAGAACAGCTTTCACGGAAATAATGTTTTTTAAAATACGCTTCCAGAAGATCAGCCTTCCCGGCAAAGGATACTTCTCAGGAAGCTGTCTTCTGGCTGTTCCTTTTAATGGAGATGCCGTCTTGTTCTTTTTTGAAGAAACAGTTTCCGCTCTCCTTTTTGACTGAGAGTCTATTTTTGTGACAGGCTTTTCTGTCTGTGTTTTAGGCGGGTGATAATTACTTTTTCTTATATGGGAATTTCTCTTTTGCTTCATACCTTTCTCCTATACCATATAAAACCTGCGAAAGTACTCTGATCCTGCCCTGACCTGTTATCTTCTTGCAAGTTCTCTGGTGATTTCTTCCCAGGTAACACCTTTTTCTGCCATCAATACCATAACGTGATAAAGAAAATCTGAAATTTCATATTTAATTTCATCTTTATCCGGGTTTTTAGCGGCGATTACAATTTCCGTACATTCTTCCCCTACCTTTTTCAGGATTTTATCAATTCCCTTATCAAAAAGATAATTTGTATAGGAACCATCTTTCGGATGAAATTTTCTGTCCATGATCACATCATACACATCCTGGAAAACGCGAAGGGGATTTGTATCATCATATTCCTTTTTGATCAGAGGCTGAAAAAAACAGGTTCTGTTTCCTGTATGGCAGGCAGCACCGGTTTGTGCTACTTTTGCAAGGATCGTATCATTATCACAATCCAATGTTAATGATTTCACATATTGGAAATGTCCGGAAGTGGCACCTTTCAGCCAAAGCTCCTGGCGGCTTCTGCTCCAGTAAGTCATTTTTCCCGTGTGGAGCGTAGACTGAAATGCCTCCTCATTCATATATGCCACCATTAGAACCTCGTCAGTTTTATAATCCTGCACTACAACCGGGATCAGACCATCACTGTTCAGTTTAAACTCAGACCATCCAATGGCACTTTCGCAGATATCCACCGGGATTCCTTCTTTTTTACATGCATCTTTAAAATGAACAAGATCCGTATCTGCAGCACTTACAAAAGCTCCGCTGAGTCCGCAGACTGCAGAATGTTTCAGCAGACCCAGCAGTTCTGATTCATGATTTTCCTCTGTATGAAGAATCACCTGCATGGAAGAAGCTGCTGCCACAGAATCCTGAACAGCATCAAGAGCCAGGATCCCTCCTGCATAATTTTCGATCAGTTCCTTATTATCTGTAAATTCCTCCGGGGATGAAACGCATACATACATCTTTTCCCTTCCAAAACGTTTGGACATGTCTTCCAGAAGATCAACATTACTCTGTTTTGAAAAATTAAGAACGACTTTTGCACAGCCGGCATAAATCAGTTTTTTTACATCTTCCATTCGGTTAATGTTGCCGGCTGCCATCACCGGGATTTCTGACGCTTCACAAATCGCTTTGATCCTGGCAATGGCTTTTTCATGCTCTGCATCGTCAGAAGAAAAGTCAAAAACAAGAAGCTGATCAGCCCCATTATCACTGTACATACCTGCAAGGCTTTCCACGTCTCCATCTCCAAAAAGATTTCTCTGTCCAAATCCTGTTACAGCTCTTCCTGATTCCAGGTAAAGACAGGGGATCATTTGTTTATTATCCATAATATTTCTCCTTTTCATCACATTGTTACAGGCTTCCCTTTGTAGAAAGTACATCTGTGATCCTGGGGTCAAAGGAAGTCGCCTGGTCAAGGGCTTTGGCAAAGCTTTTAAACATTGCCTCTGCCAGATGATGGCTGTTTCCATTGGTAAGTACTTTAAAATGCAGATTCATGCCTGCACTGCAGGAAACAGCATAAAAGAATTCTTTTACCATTTCTGCTGTCATATCGCCTATACGTTCTGAAGAAAATACTGCATCTGAAGAATAATAGGGGCGTCCGGAAAGATCCACTGCACAAAGAACTAATACTTCATCCATGGGAAGGATGCAGCTTCCAAACCGCCGGATTCCTTTTTTATCTCCTGCTGCTTCTTTGATGGCTGTTCCCAGAACAATACCGGTATCTTCTATGGTATGGTGATCATCTACATTCAAATCTCCATGAACACGGATACAAAGATCAAATAAGCCATGTCTTGTAAAACCATCCAGCATGTGATCAAAAAATCCCACACCCGTAATAATATCGGAATACCCGTTTCCATCCAGAATCAGTTTCAGTTTGATCTCTGTTTCTTTTGTATTTCGCTGGATTGATGCCTCTCTTGTCATAATCACTCTCCTGTCTCCTCATTTTCGAAACGGACTGCAATAGAATTTGCATGAGCAGTCAGCTGTTCTGATGAAGCAAACTGTTCAATATCTTTGTGGATCTTTTTCAGTGCTTCCCGGGAATAATATACAATACTTGATTTTTTTACAAAATCGTCTACAGAAAGCGGCGAGAAAAATTTCGCAGTCCCATTGGTAGGAAGTACATGGTTCGGACCTGCAAAATAATCGCCCAAAGGTTCCGAACTGTATTCTCCAATAAAGATCGCTCCTGCATTTCTTACCTTCATCATAACTTCAAAAGGATTTTTCGTGACGATCTCCATATGTTCTGACGCAATGGCATTGGCGGCCTCAATTGCTTCATCCATATTCTCTGCAATCATTATATATCCAAAATTATCCAGAGATTTCCGGATGATCTCTCTGCGGGAAAGAACCTTGACAAATTCATCCACCTCATAGCTGACCTTCTCTGCCAGTTCTCTGCTTGTAGTGATCAGGATTGCTGACGCAAGCTCATCATGTTCTGCCTGGGAAAGAAGATCTGCGGCAACAAAGCGCGGATCAGCGCTGTCATCAGCCAGGATCAGAATTTCGCTGGGACCGGCAATGGAATCAATACTAACATGACCGTAGACCGCTTTCTTTGCAAGCGCCACAAAAATATTTCCAGGACCTACAATCTTATCTACTTTAGGAATACTTTCAGTACCATAAGCAAGGGCTCCTACTGCCTGTGCGCCGCCTGCCTTATAAATTTCATCTGCCCCTGCTTCCCTGGCAGCTACCAGAGTAGAAGGATTTACTTTTCCATCTTTTCCAGGAGGAGTTGTCATAACGATCCGGTCTACTCCGGCTACTTTTGCCGGAACAATGTTCATAAGCACAGAAGACGGGTAAACAGCCTTTCCTCCGGGAACATAAACTCCCACACGCTGAAGGGGAGTTACTTTCTGCCCAAGCATGGTTCCTTCTTCAGAAGAGGTAAACCAGCTGTTCTGTTTCTGCCTTTCATGATAATTTCTGATATTTACCAGCGCTTTTCGGATCACATCCACCAACGCCGGATCAACGGCATCATAAGCCTCTCTTATTTCTTCCTCCGTTACCTGGATGGTCTCTTTTGTAATCTCTGTTTTATCAAATTCCCTGGTATAGGCAAAAAGAGCGCTGTCTCCTTCTGTACGTACTTTATTTAAAATTTCTGCAACAGCAGCTTCATAATTTCCGTAATTATTAGGGCTTCTTTTTAAAAGATCCTCAAGAATATCTTTTGTTGTTTCTTTTGTAAGCGATACGATCCGCATATTTTTTTCCATCCCTTCTGTAAATACTTGAGCAGATCAGTTTTTTATTACACTGCGAAGATCACTGATCAGTTTTCGGATCCGCTCATCTTCCATCTTCATGCTCACCTGATTTACGATCATTCTTGCAGAAAGAGGAC
The DNA here is from genome assembly GCF_902497045.1 of uncultured Blautia sp. Taxonomy (NCBI): domain Bacteria; kingdom Bacillati; phylum Bacillota; class Clostridia; order Lachnospirales; family Lachnospiraceae; genus Blautia; species uncultured Blautia sp. The sequence continues at coordinate 20,733 of NZ_CABVDF010000017.1, forward strand.
AAACCTCCTCCAATACTTTCAGTCCGTTTTCTTTTAGTGTACTCCCGGTTTCCACAATGTCCACGATCACTTCGGAAAGTCCTACAATAGGAGCCAGTTCAATGGAACCGTTCAGCTTTATGATCTCTACTGTCTGGTGCTTTTTATTGTAAAAATAATCTTTTGCAATATTAGGATATTTTGTGGCTACCCGGATCAGCTGATTATTATGCAAAAATTCTCTGGCACTTTCCGGACCGCAGACACACATCCTACAGGCTCCAAATCCCAGATCCATAACCTCATAAAGTTTTCTTCCTTCTTCAAGAATCGTGTCTTTTCCTGTAATTCCAATGTCTGCCGCACCATATTCTACATAGGTAGGAACATCTGGTCCTTTTGCAAGAAAGAATTTTAATTTCAGTTCCTCATTGACAAAAATCAGTTTTCGTGAGTCTTTATCGCGGATTTCCTGACAGGTAATTCCTATCTTTTCAAAAATATCCAGTGTTTTCTGAGCCAGACGTCCTTTTGTCAGAGCTATTGTCAGATATCTCATTTCAGCAGCCCTCCTTTACTTTCCGCAGAGCTACCCGCCTGCCTTCTTTTCTCAGTCTCTGTGCCTTTGCCACTGCCTCTTCCAGCATATCTTCTGTATAAGTCAGAATATATGGCTCTTCCTCCTGAAAAGTTTCAATCTTCTGTCTTGACAGTGCTGTCAGAAGGCTGTCTATCACAATAACCAGGCCAATGGAAGCCGCCGGAGTACCAAAATGTTTCAGAAGGTCATTATAGCGTCCTCCTTTTACAATAGGTTCTCCTGTACCATAGGTATAGGCCTGAAAAATAATGCCGGTATAATACTGGATCTTGCTTACCATTCCAAAATCAAAGCTGATATATTTTTCATATCCGTAAATTTTCAGGATCTCATAAATTTTTTTCAGACGTTCTACTGCCCGAACAGCCACAGGATTATCGGTAAGAGAACTGGCTTTGTCCAAAATTTCTCTTGCTCCAAATAAATGAGGTATCTGCTGAAGTGCTGTGGAAAGCTTTGGATCAAGTTTTTGTTCTCCAACCAGCTCTTCCACACCAAAATAATTTTTTTCCGCAATCAGTTCCTGAAGATGTTCCTCTGCCTCCTCATCCAGATCAGCTTCCCGGAGAAGGGACTTGAAATAGTCCACCTGTCCTACACTTACCTGAAATTCTCTTAATCCTGATGCCAGAAGACACTCTACTGTCATGGCAAGAAGCTCCGCATCTGCTTCCGGAGAATCATCACCGATACGTTCTACCCCCATCTGAGTGGTTTCTTTTAATCTGCCCTGATAGCTGGAGCTGTTTACAAAAGCCTGTCCTGTATACGACAATGTGATTACTTCTGTTTCCGGAGAAAAATATGTGGCACAGGCTCTGGAAACAGAAGGCGTAAAATCAGGCCGCAGAACAAGGGTATTCCCTTCTCTGTCAAAAAATTTATAAAGGTCCCTGGAAGGAACAGTTCCTACTTCTCTGCTGAACACCTCAAAATATTCAAACGTCGGTGTTTCAATCTCCTCATATCCATATCCCTGAAAAACCTTCCGGATACGCTCCTGCAGCTGATGTTTCTGTGCACATTCCCTGCTGTAGATATCCCGGACTCCCTCTGGAGTGTGAAAAATCCTCTGCATACTCTTATCCTCCCGAACTTTACTTTAGTTCACTACCATATTACTATACGAAATATCTAAAATTATAGTAAATAAAAAAGAGATTGTCAATCCCGCAAATTCAGATCTGTTTTTATACCTTCCAGATATGGTACGAAAAATCCGCCCTGCCGTGGCAGATAAAAGCATTCTTCCAGTTCTTCCCTTCGGAAACTCTTCCGTCCTCCTTGTTCCATCCTGTTCCAGAATATGAGCAGCAGCCTTAAAGGCAGATAATAAAAAAGATCCTCACTGCTGAAAAAAAGCAGAAAAAAAGCAATCCCTCCCTGTTCTTCAAAGGCCTGCATAAACTCTACCTGATGGCGGTGGATATTACTTAAAGGGAAGGTATCCGTGCGGCATTCCTTTGCATCGAAGCATACAGGGATTCCCTGTACAGCTCCAATATAATCCACGGTACTTTTCTGCTCAAAATAAGCCAGTGTGATCTGATGATGATTTTTGTCCATTTTTACAGGTGTAATAGGTGTAGGGATCTTCTGGATCAGCGCCAGCTTCTTTTCTGCATACTGCTCATTTGTACGATTGACCAGTTCCTCCAGGGTTGAACCCCGGAGGCCTCTGCTTACCCACGCCATGATTACTTCAACATTTTGATAGACGGGAAATAGCGTACGATTGCTTTTCCGACAATCTGATCAAATGTAACAAAGGTGTTGTCCCAGAATCTGGAATCTCTGGAATTTTCACGGTTATCTCCAAGCATGAAATAGGAATTTTCCGGAACCACATAAGGTCCATAATCTCCTCTCGGAGTCTCCGGCACAAAACTGTCATCCAGCGGCTCCTGGGCTCCGTTGATATATACTTTTCCGTCACGTATCTCCACAGTTTCTCCTGG
>NZ_CABVDF010000018.1:0-22226 GCF_902497045.1 uncultured Blautia sp.
TAACAGACCCTTATAGGGTCAAAGCAAACCACCGGCTAAGCCGGTGGTCGTGATTTTTATGTATCGTACGGGGTTGGGGCGCACTTATGCAAATAAGAAAAAGGAGGGCAGAGTACATCCGAATAAAAAAATAAAATATTGCGGATAGCAAAAAAGTACAGAGAAGGGAAGAAAAATCCCTTCTTTTCTTTATGAAGCAGATTTTGGTATCCGCAAGAACGGGATATCAGCATCTGCTATCAGCAGAAAGCTTCCTGTATACTTTAAATAAGCCAAGAAATTGACAACAAAAAATACCTCTTGTATTTTAACAGTACCATTTTGTAAAAAGTTAGCAAACTGGAAATATATGGAGGAAAGAAGTTTTTATGCCACGTAAAATCAGATCCAATTACATGGAGCAATTCAAATTTACATATAACGGAAAGACTTTTGAAAGTAAACGGAAATGTTGTAAATATTATGGTATCTGTTATCGCAGTGTAATGGCATATCAGGATAGACATAAATGTAGAACCGAAGAAGCAGTTACACATTTTATTGAACTGAAAAAAAGTAAAGAAATCATTTTCCGTAATCGAAAATGGTCCAGTATTAAAACCTGCTGCGAGTTTTATGATTTAAACGTGGATTCTGTGAAAACAAATATCTGGAATCGAAAATGCACACCACAAGAAGCCCTTGAGCAAGCATTAGAAACGAAGAAAAAGCGTGAAATCTTATATCATGGAGTGAAATATCCATCTCTTCCTAAATGCTGCGAAGAATTTGGTATTAATCCGGTATCGGTACGCCTTTATATGGACGAAAATGGTGTTTCCGCTACACGCGCAATTACGCACTATATTAAATCCAAAGGGAAAAGAATATGAAAGCTTTTCAAAATGTTGTCTTGCTTATGGACAAAAGCAAAATTCTGTATCTGCAATGGCACATAATGCCGAATGCTCCAATGCAGAGATGCTGGAAAAAATTGTTGCTCACATGAAAGATTGTGTACCTTTGAATGATATGGAAAAAGATAAGGCTTTTGAAGAACAGGTGCTATATAAAGAAAGACACCGTGCACAAGAAGCATTTTTTTGTGAAGGGAAGATATTTAGAGGGACAGAATATCCCAGTCTTCGGGCATGTTGTAAAAAGTACGGGATCGATGATATGTGTGTGAGACAAAGAGCAAGGGATAAAAACTGTTCTCTTGAAGAATCGTTTCATCATTTTATGACAAGAAAAAGGAAAAAACTGTTAAATAATCCGGAATTTGAATATCACGGAACTATTTATCTATCGCTTAAAGCGTGTTGTGAGGAATTAGAAATAAGCAAGAACAGTGTAGTAAGCCGAAGCCGTAGAACCGGATGTAGTTTACAAGAAGCAGTGGATCATTACGTTAGACGAAAAGAGTGTAAGGAATTGGATTAACTTATAAGACCAGCAGGCGGTCTTTTTTGAATTTATAGGAGAGGAGGAACGGTCAATATCATCTGCCTGCAGATATTGACCGGCTTTGTATATGTTACGAAAAAACACGCAGTCAGCACCAAACAACGAAAAGATTCTCATATCAGTGAAAGAAGCATGTGAACTTACGGGACTTTCTGAAAAAACAATGAGGACATTGATGAATGAGAACAATTTCATGGTACGGATTGGGCGCAGAACATTGATTGATAGGAAAAAAATTCAAAAATGGATAGATCGGCAGTCTTGAAAGGTTTTTTCTATTGTGCTAAAATACATGTTTAGTGCCATGCATTATCATCGGAAAGGTTGGTGATGTTATGGGAAAAAACTTAAATGGTAAGGAATTGGGAAAAGGATTATATCAAAGAAAAGATGGTCGTTATGAGGCCAGAATTTTCGTTCGTGGTACAGGAAAAACATTTTCAATTTATGGTACAAATTTACAATACGTAAAAAAAGAAAGGAATGCCTATCTTGCTAATATTTCTCCTGGAATAGTGGGATATGATCCTAGAATTTCTGTTTCAAAGTGGTATGAAAAATGCCTTAATTTATATGTATATGACAGTCATCGTTTCCTTGAAGCATGTAAAAACACTAGGTATTTTGAGCTTTTTTTCTTTTGCATACTGGCTTGCGTATTGGAGAAGCTCTTGCTCTGGAATGGTGTGATCTTGATTTTAAACGAAAAAAAATCCGTGTATACAAGACCTTAAACAGAGTTACAAAGTATTACGATTCAAAGGGGAATAAACTTTCTGAACGGTATTCTACTGTTCAGATTATAACACCAAAGAAAAGTCAGGAAATCTCTGGGGAAATTCTAATCCACTTTTAGATAAATATCCTGGACTGATCTTTACAACATCCTCTGGCCTAAGTTATCTTCCATCAGCAGCTCAAACAGAATGCAAACGGATTGTTGAGATTGTTAATAAACATGAGGCTGCTTTGACAGAAAAAAATCGAGCTCCTAACTTCATGGATATTTATCCTCATATTTTTCGTCATACTTTTGTAACAAAATGCATCCAATCCGGAATGAATGCTGCTACCGTACAGAAAATAGCTAGGCACTCCAATGAAAAAATGACGAATTATTATACACACCTGGAAGAAGAACACATCGACGACGAATATGAGCGGTATGTTCAAAAATACGGAACAGAAACCTGATCTTGCAGATCGAGATAAAATTTTAGAGAGAGGTTTTCATACTTGAGTATAAACAAAAACACAAACGAGGAAAAAAACTATCGTAAAAATGTGGTCAAATCAATATCTGGGACTCCTGAAACCCGCATAAATACTGGGTTTTCAGGGGATATTCGTGCATTATCACCAATGATGCAGGAATATGTAAAAACAAAAGAGCAGTATAAGGACTGTATCCTTTTTTACCGTCTGGGAGATTTCTATGAGATGTTTTTTCAGGATGCTCTCACAGTAACAAAAGAGCTGGAACTGACCCTGACCGGCAAGGACTGCGGGCTGGAAGAAAGGGCCCCTATGTGCGGGGTCCCCTTTCATGCTGCAGAAACCTATATCAACCGTCTGATTGAAAAAGGCTATAAGGTTGCCATCTGTGAGCAGGTGGAAGACCCGAAAAAAGCCAAGGGGCTGGTAAAGCGTGAAGTCATCCGTGTGGTAACACCGGGTACTACCCTGGATGCGGCTTCTCTGGATGAATCCAGAAACAACTACCTGATGTCCGTTGTTGCTACAGAAGGCCGTTTTGGATGTGCTATTGCGGACATTACAACAGGAGACTGTTTTCTGACAGAGGTGGATAAACCACAGAAGCTTCTGGATGAGATCAATAAATTTGTTCCGGCAGAAATCATCTGCAACGACGCTTTTTTTATGAGCGGAGTAGACACAGAAGATCTGAAAAACCGTCTGGGGATCTGTGTGTTTCCTCTGGATGCCTGGTATTTTGACGATGGCTTATGCAAACGGACATTAATGGAACATTTCCATGTAAATGCTCTGGAAGGACTGGGGATCCAGGATTACGACAGCGGTGTGATCGCCTCCGGAGCGCTTTTCCTTTATCTTCAGGAAACACAGAAGTCTGCTCTTTCCCATATGGCAGGGATCCGTCCTTATGCGGCAGAAAAATTTATGCTGATCGACAGTTCCAGCCGCAGAAACCTGGAGCTTGTAGAAACACTTCGGGAAAAGAACAAAAGAGGCTCTCTTCTCTGGGTTCTGGACAAAACAAAAACAGCCATGGGTGCCCGCACCCTTCGTTCTTATGTAGAGCAGCCTCTCATCGATGCAGAAAAGATCAACGAGCGCCTGGAAGCTCTGGAAGAACTGAATCAAAGCCCCATGCTCCGGGATGAGATCCGGGAATATTTAAACCCTGTTTATGATCTGGAGCGACTGATCAGCCGCATCAGCTATCAGTCTGCAAATCCCAGAGACCTGATTGCTTTTTCTTCCTCTCTTGAAATGCTGCCTTATATCCGGCAGATTATAAAGGATTTCAACAGTCCTCTTCTGACAAAAATCTGTGAGGATATGGATCCGCTGGAGGATATTGCACAGCTGATCAGAAGCGCCATTGTGGAAGAACCGCCTCTTGCCCAGAAAGACGGAGGGATCATTCGGGAAGGTTATAATTCTGACGTAGATAAATTCCGCCGTTCCCGTACAGACGGTAAAAAATGGCTGACAGAACTGGAAGCCAGAGAAAGAGAACGTACCGGAATCAAAAACCTGAAGATCAAGTACAATCGTGTTTTTGGATATTCACTGGAGGTTACCAATTCCTTTAAAGACCTGGTTCCGGAAAATTATATAAGAAAACAGACTCTTACCAATGCAGAACGCTATATCACACAGGAATTAAAAGACCTTGAAGACATGATCCTCGGGGCAGAAGATAAGCTCTATGCCCTGGAATACGAGCTTTTCTGTAATGTAAGAGACAAGGTTGGCGCAGAGGTTGTCCGCATTCAGAAAACTGCCAAGGCAGTTGCTGCGCTGGATGTGTTCGCCTCCCTTGCACTGGTTGCTCAGAGAAATAATTTTGTTCGTCCGAAGATCAACGAAAACGGTGTTCTGGATATCAAAAACGGCAGACATCCGGTAGTAGAGCAAATGATTGAAAATGATATGTTCATTGCCAATGATACATATCTGGATAATCAGAAAAAAAGGATTTCTATTATCACCGGACCTAATATGGCCGGTAAGTCCACTTATATGCGTCAGACAGCTCTGATCGTAATAATGGCCCAGATTGGAAGTTTTGTGCCGGCAGAAAAAGCAAACATTGGTATTGTAGACAGGATTTTTACCCGGGTGGGAGCCTCTGATGATCTGGCAAGCGGTCAGAGTACTTTTATGGTAGAAATGACTGAGGTTGCAAATATCCTGAGAAATGCCACGTCCAGAAGTCTTCTGATTCTGGATGAGATTGGAAGAGGAACCAGCACCTTTGACGGACTTGCCATTGCCTGGGCAGTGATCGAACATATCAGCGATACGAAGCTTTGTGGCGCAAAAACACTGTTTGCCACACATTATCATGAACTTACTGAACTGGAAGGAAAAATTCCCGGCGTCAACAATTACTGTATTGCAGTAAAAGAAAAAGGAGACGATATCGTATTTCTCCGAAAAATCGTCAAAGGCGGAGCAGATAAAAGTTACGGTATACAGGTTGCAAGGCTTGCCGGAGTACCGGATCCGGTGATCCGCCGTGCAAAAGAGCTGGTGGAGGAATTAAGTGACGCAGACATTACCGCTGCTGTAAAAGATCTGGCTGCTCCGAAGAAAAAACAAAAGATCGTATACGATCAGGTAGATATGGCTCAAATGTCTCTTTTTGACACAGTTCAGGATAATGACATCGTGGAAGAGATCAAAAATCTGGATATGTCCCATCTGACTCCCATGGAGGCTATGAATATCCTTTACAATCTTCAGAACAAGATACAGAACCGCTGGTAAAATTCTCTTAAGATAATCTTGGAGCCAAAGAAGAAATGGAGGTTTGGTTTGAGAAAGATCGCAGTTTTAGACCAGAATACCATAGATAAGATTGCAGCAGGAGAGGTAGTGGAGCGCCCCTCCTCTGTGGTAAAAGAACTTGTAGAAAATGCCATTGATGCAGGCGCTACAGCTGTAACTGTGGAAATCACAGACGGCGGGAAAAAGATGATCCGTATTACAGACAACGGTGCCGGCATTGAAGCCGGACAGATCCCTCTTGCCTTTCTCCGTCATGCTACCAGTAAGATAGAGAAAGTGGAGGATCTGGAGCAGATTGCTTCTCTGGGATTTCGTGGAGAGGCGCTTTCCAGTATTGCCGCCGTCTCCCAGGTAGAACTGATCACAAAGACTCATTCTGCCGTCAGCGGCTCCCGCTATATTATCGAAGGCGGTGTGGAACATTCTCTGGAAGAGCTGGGCGCACCGGAAGGAACCACCTTTCTGGTAAGAAATCTTTTTTATAATACACCGGCAAGAAGAAAATTCCTGAAATCAGATACCACGGAAGCTAATTATATCCATACGTTGATGGAACAGCTTGCGCTTTCCCACCCGGAAATATCTTTTAAATACATCCAGAACCGCCAGGTAAAGCTGCACAGCTCCGGAAATTATAATGTAAAAGATGTAATCTACAGCGTATATGGACGGGATATTACCAAGGCTCTTCTTGAAGCGGATTTTGAAAATGATTTTATGAAGATCACCGGATTTGTAGGAAAGCCGGAGATTGCCCGGGGAAACCGCAGCTTTGAGAATTATTATATTAATGGAAGATATGTAAAAAATAATATCATCACAAAAGCCATTGAAAATGCCTACAAAGGTTTTCTTATGCAGCACAAATTCCCCTTTGTGTCTCTTCAGATCGAAATGGAGGGAAATGATCTGGATGTCAATGTACACCCGGCAAAAAGAGAAGTCCGTTTTGCCAGAGAACAGGAGGTTTATGAAGCAGTATACGATACTGTGCGCCGTGCCCTGACAGCCAGAGAAATGATCCCAAAGGTGACTCTTGAGAAACCTCAGCCGGAGAAAAAAGAAGCACCGGTAAAACCAGTGTCCATTCCGGAGCCTTTCGAGAAAAAAAGGAGAGAGCAGGTATATGAAAATACAGTAAGAGAATCATCTGCTCCTTATGGAATACATATGGAAAAACAGATTTTCTCTTCCTCTGAAGAGAATCTTTTTGAGGGGACTTTAAGACAGAAGCAGCAGAAAGAAGAAAGACTGGAGCTTCCAAAAGAAGAACCGGCTCAGTCGGCTCAGGAAATGCCAGAAAAAGAACAAAAACAGCTGGAACCTCAGGAATCAGTACCGAAAAAAGAAGAACCGAAAAAAGAGGAACCGCCAACAGAAAAGCCACAAACAGAAGTTCCCAAAAGGGAAGAGTCAACATCTTATATAAAAAAACAGGAAGAACAGCAGCTGGAACTTTTTGAGGAAAAGCTTCTGGCCCCGGAATCCAGGGAACGGATCCGCCTGATCGGACAGGTTTTTGACACCTACTGGCTGGCACAGTTCGGGGATGCATTCTATATCATCGATCAGCATGCCGCCCATGAAAAAGTATATTACGAACGTTTTGTAAAAAAATTCCGTGAAAATACCGTGGATGCCCAATATCTGACCCCGCCGCTGATCGTTACTCTGAATCTTCAGGAAGAAGGACTTCTGAAAGCCAATGAAGACTATTTCCGGCAGTTTGGATTTGAAATAGAACATTTCGGCGGAAAGGAATACTGTATCAGTGCCGTTCCTTCTAACCTTTACGGACTCAGCGAAGAAGAGCTCTTTCTGGAAATGCTGGATCATCTGGCAGGAGAGGGAGATAAAGACGCTCTTGATATTTTTGCTTCCAGACTGGCAACCATGGCATGTAAAGCTGCCGTAAAGGGAAATCATGCCATGTCCCCGGCAGAAGCAGAAAAACTCTTAGACGAGCTTCTGACTCTAGACAATCCCTATCATTGTCCTCACGGAAGGCCAACCGTCATTTCCATGACAAAAACAGAACTGGAAAAGAAATTTAAAAGAATTGTTTAGGAGGCTATATGAAAAAGCCATTGATCGTACTGACCGGTCCCACTGCTGTTGGAAAAACAGATCTTTCCATAGCTTTGGCAAAAGCTGTAAACGGAGAGATCATCTCTGCGGATTCCATGCAGGTTTATCAGAAAATGGACATTGGCTCTGCAAAGATCCGTCCGGAGGAAATGCAGGGAGTGAAGCATTATCTGGTAGATGCTCTGGATCCAAAAGAGGAATTTCATATTGTAAAATTCCAGCAGATGGCAAAGGCAGCCATGGAAGAGATCTATGCAAAGGGAAAAATCCCCATTCTGGCAGGCGGAACCGGCTTTTATATCCAGGCAGTTACAAAAGATATTGATTTCACCCAGGCCCGGCAGGAAGATTCATACCGCAAAGAACTGGAAGCTCTTGCAGAAGAAAAGGGCCCCGAACATCTCCATGAAATGCTGAAAAAGGTGGATCCCAGAAGTGCAGAAGACATCCATGCCAACAATGTAAAACGTGTGATCCGCGCTCTGGAATTTTATCATCAGAACGGAACTCCTATTTCTGCCCATAACGCAGAACAGAAACAAAATGAAAGTCCATATGCCCTTGCATATTTTGTACTGAACATGCCAAGAGAGCTTCTGTATCAGCGGATCGACCATCGTGTGGATCAGATGCTGGAGGAAGGACTTCTGGAAGAGGTAAAAGCGCTCCGGGAAGAAGGCTGCCATCGGGGAATGGTTTCCATGCAGGGACTTGGCTATAAAGAGATCCTGGCATATCTGGATGGCGAATATCCCCTGGAAGAAGCGATCCGGATCCTGAAACGGGATACACGTCATTTTGCCAAAAGACAGCTGACCTGGTTTCGCAGAGAACCGGAAGTCGTATGGATAAATAAAGACAGTTTTAACTATGAAGAAGATCAGATACTGGGCTATATGCTGGATATCTGCAAAAATAAAGGACTGCTGTAATAAAACAGTGAAAAATAAAAACAGATGAGGTAGAAAATGAAAGAAATATATGAACAGCTGGGAATCTCCCGGGAAGTCTATGAATTTGGTGCAGAGATCGAATCAACTCTGAAAGAACGTTTTGAAGAATTTGACAGAAAAGCAGAATATAACCAGATGAAAGTCCTGCTTGCCATGCAGAAAAATAAAGTAAGTTCCGAATGCTTTAACGGAAGCTCCGGTTATGGATATGATGATTTCGGACGTGATACACTGGAAAAGGTTTATGCAGACACCTTCCACACAGAGGCCTGTCTGGTACGTCCTCAGATTGCCTGCGGAACTCACGCTCTTGCCATTGCACTTTTTGGAAATCTCCGTCCGGGAGACGAGCTTCTGGCGCCTGCCGGAAAACCATATGATACACTGGAAGAAGTAATCGGCATCCGTCCGGCAAAAGGATCTCTTGCGGAATACGGCGTTACCTATCGTCAGGTAGATCTGAAAGAGGACGGAACCTTTGATTATGACAGCATCCGCGAAGCTATCAATGAAAAAACAAAGCTTGTGGAGATCCAGCGTTCCAAAGGTTATCAGACAAGACCTTCTTTTTCCGTACAGCAGATCGGCGAACTGATCGCATTTGTTAAAAGTATCAAGCCGGATGTAATCTGTATGGTAGATAACTGCTACGGGGAATTTGTAGATACCGTAGAGCCAAGTGATGTCGGAGCTGATATGATCGTTGGTTCTCTGATCAAAAATCCCGGCGGCGGACTGGCTCCTATCGGCGGATATATTGCAGGAACAAAAGAATGCGTAGAAAACGCTGCCACCCGTATGACCTGCCCGGGTCTTGGTATGGAAGTTGGAGCATCTCTTGGAGTAAACCGTTCTTTCTATCAGGGATTTTTCCTGGCGCCTATGGTGACAAAAGGTGCTGTGAAGGGAGCTGTATTTGCAGCAAATATTTATGAAAAGCTTGGTTTCCCGGTAATTCCAAACGGTCAGGAGCCGCGGCAGGATATTATCCAGGCCGTAACCTTGAATTCTCCGGAACGTGTGGTTGCATTCTGCAAAGGAATCCAGGCAGCAGCCCCGGTAGATTCCTATGTAGATCCGGAGCCCTGGGATATGCCAGGCTATGACAGTGAAGTGATCATGGCTGCAGGGGCTTTTGTCCAGGGATCTTCCATCGAACTTTCTGCCGACGGGCCTATGAAGCCTCCATACGCAGTTTACTTCCAGGGAGGACTGACCTGGGAACACGCAAAGCTTGGCATTCTTATGTCTGTTCAGAAGCTTCTGGATAAAAATCTGATCACACTGCCGTGATCCGGCTGTAGTCATAAGAAGTCAAAAACATCACCTATTTGTTTCAGGAGGTGCTGCCATGCAAGAGCAACCAAAAAAAAAGAAAAAACAGGCTCCGGATCCCCTGCATTCCCTGATTGTTGTGGGCGGGGGAGCAGCAGGACTTATGGCTGCCATCCAGGCGGCTCAGCAGGGTGTTTCAGTTACAATTCTGGAACACAATGAAAAAACAGGACGCAAGATCTGTGTAACCGGAAACGGCCGCTGCAATCTTACAAACCTGAATCAGTATAAAGAAGCATACCGAGGAACGAATCCTGATTTTGCCAGCGGGGTCTTCCGCCAGTTTTCAGTAACAGATACCCTGGATTTTTTTGAGAAGATCGGAATTCTTACTGTTGAGAAAAAAGGCTGGCTGTACCCACGTAGCGGGCAGGCAAAATCTGTATCGGAACTTCTGGAAGCAAAAGCACGCAGCCTGAAAGTAAAGATCAAAACCAGAGAACATGTAACAAAAGTTTTCCAGAAAGACGGATTATGGAATGTCCGGACAGAGGGCTGGACCTATCAGGGAGCAGCTGTGATCCTGGCAAACGGATCAAAAGCCTCCTCTGTTTCCGGTTCAGACGGAAGCGGCTACGAGATTGCAGCAACACTGGGACATCAGATAATCCCGCCTCTTCCGGCTCTTCTGGGTCTGAAATGCCGTGACAGAGGCTTTTCCTCCTGGTCCGGTGTCCGGACAGAAGGCAGGCTTACCCTTCTGATCGATGGTGTTCCCCAAAAGGAAGAAGAAGGGGAGCTGCAGCTTACAGAATATGGAATATCCGGAATCCCTGTTTTTCAGCTGAGCCGATATGCCGTTCGGGCTCTCAGCGAAAAGAAAAAAGCTGCACTCAGGATTAATTTTTTTCCTGAGTATACAGAAGAAGAGTTGCGGGCCCTGCTGGAAAACAGAAAGAAGCTTTGTCCTTATCAGACAGAGCCGGAGCTTCTGACAGGACTTCTTCCGGATAAGCTGATAAAGGTTCTGATGAAACAAAAAGATCCTCTGGGTTCTGCCTGCGGTTTTGAACTGGAAATAACCGGAAACACCGGATTTGAACAGGCACAGGTCTGCTCGGGAGGCGTAGATACCAGTCAGGTGGATCCTATGACGCTGGAATCCAGACTTCACAAAGGACTTTTTTTTGCAGGAGAGCTTCTTGATATAGACGGAGCATGCGGAGGATACAATCTCCAGTGGGCATGGTCCAGCGGTGCCGCAGCCGGAATCCACGGAGCAAAGGAGATTATATGATACGGATCAGTCAGTTAAAACTTCCCATTACACATACAGAGTCCGATCTTAAAAAAAGGATCGCAAAAACTCTTCGCTGCAGCGAAAAATCTTTTTCCTATGAAATCATCCGTCAGTCACTGGATGCCCGTCATAAAGAAGATAAAAAATTTGTCTATACAGTAGAAGTGTCCATAGAAAATGAAAAAAAGATTCTTCAAAAAATTCACAATAATAATATTATGTCAACCACAAGGAAGGGCTATGTTTTTCCAAAACCGGGAACCCTGCCGCTTTCTCATCGGCCAGTGGTAGTAGGAAGTGGTCCCTCAGGAATTTTCTGCGCCTGGTATCTTGCCAGAGCCGGCTATCGGCCGCTGGTTCTTGAAAGAGGAGAAGAAGCAGAAAAACGCCGGGAGACTGTTGACCGGTTCTGGAAAAACGGGATTCTGGATCCAGAATCCAATGTCCAGTTCGGAGAAGGAGGAGCCGGAACCTTTTCGGACGGAAAGCTGAACACTCTGGTAAAAGACTCCTTCGGACGGAACAGAGAAGTTCTGAAACGTTTTGTGGAGGCAGGGGCAGATCCTGAAATCCTGTACCAGCATAAGCCTCATCTGGGTACCGATGTTCTGGTGGATATTGTGCAGACCATGAGGCATCAGATTGAAGAAATGGGGGGAAGCTTCCGTTTCCGTACCAAAGCTACAGATCTGAAAATTGAAAACGGACATCTTACCGGAGTTGAGATCAATCATAAAGAAATCCTCCCTGCGGAAATATGCGTTCTTGCCATCGGCCACAGTGCCAGAGATACTTTCTTTATGCTGAAGGACAGAGGGCTTACAATGGAGCCGAAAGCTTTTGCTGTAGGGCTTCGTGTGGAACACCCCCAGTCCATGATCAATGAAGATCTCTATGGAGAAAAAGAAAACCCGATCCTTGGCGCTGCCAGCTATAAGGTAACACATACCTGCCAAAATGGAAGAGGAGTCTATTCTTTCTGTATGTGTCCGGGCGGATATGTGGTAAATGCCTCCTCAGAAGAAGGTCATCTGGCAGTGAACGGAATGAGCTATCAGGCCAGAGACGGAAAAAATGCCAACAGTGCGGTGATCGTAACCGTAACCCCGGAGGATTTCCCTCAGGAAGGACCATTAGGAGGAATTGCTTTCCAAAGGGAGCTGGAGAAAAAAGCCTGGGAAATCGGACAGGGAAAGGTACCTGTCCAGCTGTTTGGAGATTTTTGTACACATAAGCCAAGCCGTAATCTTGGAGAAGTTATCCCCTGTATCAAGGGAGACTATATACTTTCAGATGTGCGTTCTGTTCTCCCGGATGAAATCGGAAATTCGATTGAAGAGGGGATCCATGCCTTTGGAAAAAAACTTCCGGGATTTGACAGAGAGGACGCAGTTCTCAGCGGAATCGAAAGCAGGACCTCATCTCCTGTAAGACTGGTAAGAGACAGAGACGGTCTGTCTAATATATCCGGGATTTATCCATGCGGAGAAGGAGCCGGATATGCAGGCGGGATCACTTCGGCAGCCATGGACGGCATCAAAACAGCCGAATGGATCGCCTCCAAATATGTGATGAATTTGTAAAAAAACAAAGGAGAGAGTATACATCTCTCTCTTTTTATGTTAAAATAAAGTTTGATTCTTTACCCGTCTGCAAACAGAGTACAGCAGGTAAATAATATGAAATATACGATAAAAGATCTGCCCCCGTCAGAGCGTCCTTATGAAAAATGCATCCGTGAGGGAGAAGAAGCCTTAAGTGACAGCGAGCTTCTTGCAGTGATCCTGCGATGCGGGACCAGAGGGCGTAATTCTCTGACACTGGCAAATGACATACTGAAGACCTTACAGGATTCTTCTTATCCCGGACTGCTTGGAATCCTTCACAGTTCTCTTGCAGAGCTGGAAAAGATCCATGGGATCGGCAAGGTAAAAGCTGTCCAGCTTAAATGTATCGGAGAACTGTCACGGCGGATTTCCATGACGGCCGCCAAACCGGCCATGAGCTTTCGTCATCCGGACTCCATCGCATCCTATTACATGGAAAAACTGCGGCATCAGGAGCAGGAACAGATGATCTGTATGATGCTGGATAATCAAAATCACCTTTTGATAGAACGGCTGATCTCAAAAGGTACTGTCAATGCCACACTGGTAACTCCAAGAGAAATTTATGTAGAGGCTCTCCGGTGTCATGCAGTAAATCTTATTCTTGTCCACAACCATCCGGGCGGAGATCCCACTCCCAGCACTGCAGATATCCAGATTACAGAACAGATCCGTCAGGCAGGCGAGCTTCTTGGCATTTGCCTTCTGGATCATATTATTATCGGCGATCATCGGTATATCAGCTTTAAAGAACAGGGAATGATAAAATAAAGGAACAAATATATGCTGTTAAAAAAAACATATGGGATTGATCTTGGCAGCAGCACCATCAAGGTTTATTCCTATTTGCGAAATAAAAGTTATCTTGAAAAAAATATAATCGCGTCAAAAGGGCGCAGGATCATCGCCGTGGGCAATGAAGCGTATGATATGTTTGAAAAGGCACCTGCCAACATCGCCGTAAGTTCGCCGATGGCTTTTGGCATGATCGCCAATCTTGAACTCCAGGAAATTGCCCTTTACAGCATGATGAAAAAAATTGATAAATTTTTAGGAATCGGTTCAGAAATGTATTTTTCTGTTCCTCTTGATATGACTGCTGTAGAAAAACGTGCTTATTATCATGTAGTCAACGGACACTGGCTTCGTAATAATCATGTCTATATGGTAGAATCTCCTGTTGCAGATGCTCTTGCCATGGGGGTAACTCTGGAGGACAACCCTGGAAGTATGATTGTAAACATCGGCGCCCAGAGCACTCATTTTTCCATTATCACAGATGGAAAGATCATTATTTCTAGAAAGATCCCCATTGGAGGGCGACAGATGAATGAAGCAATCTGCAGTGAAATACGGAAACGTTATAATCTGCAGATCGGTACCAGAACAGGCAAGCGGCTGAAGCTGGCCATGGGCCGTTTAAGCGACCAGAGAAAAGACGCCCGTAAAGTCGTAGGCATAGACAGTATTTCGGGGCTTCCCCGGGAAGAGATCATTTCCGGATATGTAGTAAATGCAGGAATCATGAACTGTGTGAACGAGATCGCGGCAGAAATGAAAACTTTTCTTGAAAGAACACCGCCGCAGATCGCCTACCATATTTCCAGAGAAGGTATTTACCTTACCGGCGGAAGCACAAGGCTTCCATACATAGACAGTTATCTGGCAAGCTATACCGGATTTTCATTTAAGCTTTCAGAGCTTTATGAAACATCAGCAGTCTGCGGGCTGGAAAAGATCATAAAAAATAAGGATCTTGAAAAATGGGCTCAGCCTGTCAAACAACGTAAATTATAATTTTCAGGAGTATGACATGAAAAATCTGAAAAAGAAATTTCGATTTCGTATTCATTTAAAAAGCAAACATCTTCTGGTGATCATGACCTTTTTCTGTGTCAGCGCCATAATAGCCACTCTTGCGTCAGGAGTCACCTCCTCTCCGGTAAAAGAAATGGCCGGAATGATAGTCGTTCCTTTTGAAAAATCCATTGCAGCGATCGGCGCATGGCTTATGGATATGAACCAGACTTTTCAGGAAAAAGAGGAACTGATCGCTCAGAATAAGGAGCTTCAGACCACTGTGGATTCTCTTACTGAGCAGAATAACATCCTTATCCAGGATCAGGCTGAACTGGCAAGACTGGAAGAGCTTTACGATCTGGATCAGGAATACTCCGACTATCCAAAGATTGCCGCAAGGATCATCGCCAAGGATCCGGGAAACTGGTATGATACCTTTATGATCAACCGGGGAAGCAAAGACGGCGTACGTGTAAACAACAATGTGATCGCAGGAAAGGGTCTGGTAGGTATTGTAACAGAAGTCGGATCCACCTGGGCAACTGTCCGTTCCATTATTGATGACAGCAGCAATGTCAGCGCCATGACAGTCAGTACAGATGATACCTGTGTGATCGAAGGGGATCTGGAACTGATCGATGAAGGAAAACTACGCTTCAGCCAGCTGTATGACAGAGAAGACAAGGTTTCTGTAGGAGAACGGATCGTTACTTCAAATATCAGCGAAAAATATGTAGAAGGTCTGTTTATCGGATATGTCAGTGAAATTGAACTGGATACCAATAATCTGACAAAAACAGGCACTATTGTTACCCCTGTTGATTTCCAGCATCTGAAAGACGTTTTTGTTATTACTGTCAATAAGGAAGACGCGATCCAGGGAGGCGCAGAATCATGAAAAGCAAGATCGTTTTATTTTTTACGATCATCGTAAGTTTTCTTTTGCAGTCCACTCTTATCCATACCATTGCAATAGGCTCCATCACACCGAATCTGCTTTTGATCCTCTGTGTGTCAATGGGGCTGATGCGTGGACGAAAAAGCGGTATGTGGACCGGCTTTTTCTGTGGAGCCCTGACAGATCTCTTTTTTGGATCTGTAATGGGCTTTTATGCCATGGTCTACATGTTTGTCGGCTTTTTAAGCGGTTATGCCTACCGTATCTACTATGACGATGATCTGAAGGTTCCTATGCTCCTGACGGCAGTTATGGATCTTTTTTATAATCTGGCTGTCTATGGACTGCAGTTCCTTCTGAGAGGCCGTCTTGGGCTTTTTACTTATCTGTATCGGATCATCATTCCTGAAATTGTTTATACTGTATTTCTTACTGTGATCGTTTACAGGATCTTTTATCACATCAATCACCGTTTTATGAATCCAGTAAGGAAAGAAAGTGAGTCTATTTGGGTACTAAAATAAAAAAACTGATCAAAAAAATACAACTGAAAAGAACTTCCGTCCTTGTGATCGTATTTGTTCTGATGTCTTTTATCCTGATCCGTCAGCTTTTTGACCTGCAGATCATCCAGGGAGAAAATTATATCAGTGAATTCGAAAGCAGAACTACCAAAAAAAGGATCCTGAAAAGCACCAGAGGAAATATCTATGACAGAAACGGCGAGCTGATCGCTTCCAATGTGCTTTCCTATTCTCTGACCTTTGAAGATAATGGAAGCTATGAAACAACACGTGAGAGAAACCTGACCCTGAACGGAGTTGCTTACCGCATCCTGCAGATCCTTGCAGAAAATGGAGATTCTCTTTTAAGAGATTTCCATATCATCATAGATGAAAACGGAGAATATGCCTTCGATGTGGGAGAAGGCTTTACATTAAGCCGTTTTAAAGCAGATATTTACGGACATCCTCTCATCGATGATCTGACTCCGGAGGAAGCTTCTGCAACAGCGGCCGAAATAATTGAATATCTCAGCGGAGGAGGAGTCAATGGCTTTTCCATTGTCCTTTATGGAGAAAATGCTTATACTCCGGAAGAGCTGGCCAAATACGGACTTCCTGCAGAGCTGACCAAGCAGGAGATACTGGATATCGCCACCATGCGGTATAAACTGAATACCAACAGCTTCCAGCGTTATATGGCGGTTACCATCGCTACCAATGTCAGCGAAAGTACTGTTGCGGCAGTTATGGAAAATCAGAGCCAGCTCCAGGGCATCGATGTGCTGGAGGATTCTGTACGCCAGTATGTTGATGATGAAAGTATGGGGCCTGTTCTTGGATATACCGGCCGGGCTTCTGCCGAAGAGCTGGAACAGCTGAAGGAACAAAATCCTGAATATTCCAACGATGCCATTGTGGGAAAGGCCGGAATAGAGCAGTATATGGAACTGGATCTTCAGGGAACAGACGGTGAAGAAACCGTTATTGTAGATAACCTTGGAAAAGTACTGAGTATTGACGACAATAGCCTTGTAGAGCCTGTGGCAGGAAATGATGTATATCTGACCATTGACTCCGACTGGCAGAGCGCCATCTATCAGATCCTGAAGCAGAGAGTTGCCGGCGTCCTTCTGACTCGTATTGAAAATACAAAGAAATTTGATTTTGAGGCTGTACAGGATGCCAGCCAGATTTCCGTACCAATCTATGATGTATATAATGCTCTTGTTGCCAACAGCGTCATTGACATTACCAGATTTAATGAAGAAGAAGCTTCCGATACAGAAAAAAATTTATATGCCAAATTTCAACAAAAACAGCAGGAAATTTTTGATACAATATCTAACAGGCTGACCACCGATAATCCGCCTGCTTATAAGGATGAATCCGATGAGGTGCAGGAATACCTGTCCTATATCTGCGATACCATACTCAGAGATACCCTGGGCGTGATCGACAAGGATGCCGTAGATACTTCTGATGCAACCTACCAGGCATGGGCAGCGGAAGAAAGTATCAGTCTCAGAGAATACCTGAATTACGCAGCCAGCCAGAACTGGATCGATATTTCTGTGATCTCGCCAGAGGGAGAATATCTGGATTCGGCCGAAATTTATCGGTCACTGACAGATTATGTAGTGGATTACCTGAAAACAGATCTTGGCTTTTCCAAACTTCTGTATAAGTATCTGCTTATGAACGACGAGATTTCCGGGCAGCAGCTGTGTCTTGTACTGTATGAACAGGGAGTTTTATCCAAAGATGATGAAGCCTATGCAGGACTGGCTGACGGTTCCACCACAGCCTATGATTTTATGGTAAATAAAATTGCAAATCTGGAGATAGAGCCTGCCCAGCTGGCTTTGAAGCCATGTTCTGCATCTGCGGTTGTCACAGACGTAAAAACCGGAAAAGTAGTTGCATGCGTATCCTATCCGGGATATGACAACAACCGTCTCAGCAACAATATGGATACCGATTACTATACAAAGCTTTCTCTTGATATGTCCAGTCCCTTTTTCAACAAGGCGACACAGCAGACAACCGCACCTGGTTCCACACTGAAGCTTCTCTCTGCAGTAACCGGTATGATGGAAAATATTGTTGATGATGATACTTATATTGAATGTACCGGTAAATTCGATCTGGTAACACCGCCGATCAACTGCTGGAACAAAAGCGGACATGGCGCTCTGGAGATCACAACTGCCATTGAACAGTCCTGTAACTATTATTTTAATATGATCGGTTTTGAGGCCGGAAAATCAGCAGATAACAAATTTTCCGAAAATCAGAGCCTTTCTAAGCTGCAGAAATATGCTTCAGAGTTCGGACTGGATCAAAAAACAGGAATTGAGATTTCAGAAGCATCGCCTCATGTATCGGACAGCAAGGCCGTTCCCTCTTATATCGGACAGGGAAACCATCTTTATACTACCAGCCAGCTTGCACGTTATGTGACTGCACTTGCCACCTCCGGAACCGTATATGATCTTTCTCTTCTTGATAAAGTGACAGATTCTCAGGGACAGACGTTGAAAACCTTTGATCCTGTCGTATCCCAGGAGATGACAGACGTACCTTCCGGTGTATGGTCAGATATCCAGGAAGGTATGCGCCGGGTAGTACAGACACATGAGCAGTTCAACGGACTTGGCGTTGCACTTTCCGGTAAAACAGGTACCGCAGAGATTGACTACCATCAGCCAAACCATGGTCTTTTTATCGGATATGCACCTTCCGATGCTCCTGAGTATGCAATTGCCGTACGTATTGCCAATGGATATTCCTCTGGTAATGCCTGTACCACGGCAAATGATATCATGAAATACATTTTTGATCTGGCAGAAGACGAAGAGATCCTTACCGGATATGCTTCTACAGATGTCAGCAACACCTCCAACGACTGATGCTTCGTTCCGGTGTATTATCATTTAAAATACCAGCGAGAAAACCAGGATCATGGAACATATTTTTTAGGAGGAATCAGAAACATGGGTGAAGTCATTGTGATTACGTCCGGAAAGGGCGGCGTAGGAAAAACTACAACTGTTGCCAATATTGGAACAGGGCTTGCCATGATGGGCAAAAAAACAGTTGTGGTGGATACCGATATCGGCCTGCGCAATCTGGACGTAGTACTTGGGCTGGAAAACAGGATTGTCTACAACCTTGTAGATGTTATAAATGGAAGCTGCCGGCTCAGACAGGCTTTGATAAAAGACCGGCGCCATCAGGAACTTTATCTTCTTCCGTCTGCTCAGACAAAGGATAAATCAGCAGTATCGCCAGAACAGATGATCAAGCTTACCGATGAATTGCGTGAAGATTTTGATTATGTGCTTCTGGACTGTCCGGCCGGAATCGAACAGGGATTTAAAAACGCCATTGCAGGAGCAGATAAAGCTCTTGTAGTAACGACTCCGGAAGTTTCCGCCATTCGTGATGCAGACAGGATCATAGGTCTTCTGGAGGCAAATGATCTCCGTGATATCCATCTGATCATTAACCGGTTACGGCCGGACATGATCGCCAGAGGAGAAATGATGTCCGTGGATGATGTAATTGAAATTCTCGCCGTAAATCTGATAGGAACAATTCCTGATGATGAACAGATCGTTATTTCTACAAATCAGGGCGAGCCTCTGTCCGGACGTAAATCACCTGCAGAAGAGGAGTACAGAAACATCTGTCAGCGTCTGACGGGGCAGGAAATCCCCTTTATGGATATCAGTCCTAAAAAAGGAATGTTCCGCAGATTGAGCAGGATATTTAAAAAATAACCCCATGGCGGAATGATATAGGAGGAGCTTTCTTTGAAGATCACTTTACAGGGAAAAGATCGTTCCGCAGGCTATGCGAAAAACCGGATGAAGCTTCTTCTGGTGTCGGAACGGATCAATTGCTCTCCACAGATGATGACAATGCTGAAAAACGATCTGATACATACCGTAAAAAAATATATAACCATTGATGAAACACAGGTGCATATCCACATTACCCAGAACCCTGCAGTTCTCCATGCGGATATCCCTGTCAGGTCTAAAAAGGAACAAAAGACAAAATGATTAAACAGTATAAGCTGCGTTTTTACAATTTCAGACTGCTTTTTCTTTTGCTTGCAGTCAGTTCTATTGGCGTCCTTCTGGTAGGCACCGCCAGAAAAGATCTTATGACAAAACAGATCACAGGTGTGATCATGGGACTTGTCATTATGGTAATCGTCTCTTTGATCGATTATTCCTGGATCAGCAATTTCCAGTGGATCATGTATGGAGGAAATATTGCACTGCTTCTTATCGTGCGTCTTTTCGGTGATTCTGCCAACGGAGCTGCCAGATGGATTGATTTTGGTTTTATCCGTTTTCAGCCTACAGAGCTGGCAAAGATCATCATTATCCTGTTTTTTGCCAGATTTTTTATGGATCATGAGGAGGATCTGAATTCGCCTAAAACACTGGCAAAATCTGCTGTTCTTCTTGCAGTGCCGCTTTTTCTTATTCTGGAACAGCCTGACCTGAAAAATACGATTATGATCACAGCAGTATTCTGTATTTTGATCTATATTGCCGGTCTCAGCTACCGGGTAATTGGCGGTGCGCTTCTGATTGCAGTTCCATTAATGATCATTTTCCTGATGATCGTAGTGCAGCCGGAACAGAAGCTGATCAAGGACTATCAGAGAAATCGTATCATGGCATTTCTTTATCCTGAAAATGAAGAATACTCAGATGATACAGAACAGCAGAACAATTCCAAAATGGCAATTGCTTCCGGTGAACTGACTGGAAAAAAACTGTCCGGCGATCAGGTAACCTCTGTCAATGATGGAAATTTCGTGGCAGAGAACCAGACAGACTTTATTTTTGCGGTGGCAGGAGAAGAGTATGGTTTTCTTGGCTGCACCACTATCATTATTCTTTTGCTTTTTATAGCGCTGGAATGTATCCGGATGGGTTTAAGGGCAAAAGACCTTTCAGGAAAGATCATTTGCTGCGGAATGGGAAGTATTGTTTCGCTTCAGAGTTTTTTGAATATCTGTGTTGCTACCGGTATGGGACCTAACACAGGAACACCTCTCCCTTTTGTAAGCTATGGACTGACTTCCCTTGTCAGCCTTTATATCGGAATGGGACTGGTGCTGAATGTAGGACTTCAAAGTAGCGCCTATAACAAAGAACTTCAGAAAACCATTGCAGATAAGAAAGAGGAATATTTATGAAAAATCAACAGCCGGCTGCAGCCCAGAGACGTAATGCGGCCCGTATAAAAAGGCAAAAGCAAAGACGCAGGAGAAAAATGATCCGAAGACTCCTTACAGTTCTTCTTATTGTGGCAGCGATATCAGGAATTGCAGCTTTAGGATTTATTGCTAAGGATCTGATCTTTAAAGAACCGGTACAGGCGTACAATATTTCAAAAGAATTTACCGGAAGCCAGGTATCTGCATCTGAAGGAAAAGCAAAGCTTTTTGCATCTGACCTCTGCGTTGTGACAGAGGATATACTTTTGGATCAGGTCAGTCTGGAAGAAAATCAGACAGGACTTCTTTTTGATATCTCAGACAAAGAAGTCATCTATTCCAAAGGAGCTTATACCAGAGTATACCCTGCAAGTATTACAAAGATCATGACAGCTCTTCTTGCTTTTAAATATGGAAACATGGATGATGTAGTTACGATCACAGAAGAAAACGTAACTCTTGAAGAGGGATCTCAGGTAATCGGTTTTCTGGCAGGAGATAAGGTTACTATGGACGAGCTTGTTCACGGCCTTCTGGTATATTCCGGAAATGATGCTGCATCAGCGATTGCCACACATATCGGCCTTACAACAGAGAAATTTGTAGAAATGATGAACAGCTATGCAAAAGAGCTTGGGTGTACAGGAACACATTTTACAAACCCTCATGGGCTTCAGGACGAGAACCATTATACCACGCCATATGATATTTACCTGATGCTTAAGGAAGCTTTGCAGTACCCGGAATTTACCGAGATCACACAGCTGGGTTCTTACACCATTTCCTATGAAAGAAGCTGGGGAGAAGAGGTCAGTACGTCACTTCTGGCCACTGATCATTATCTTACCGGTGAAGCAAATGCACCAAAGGGAATTACCATCCTGGGAGGAAAAACCGGAACAACCAGCGATGCCGGAAACTGTCTGGCGCTCCTTTCTCAAAACGCATATGGAGAACCTTATGTTTCTATTGTTATGGGCGCTTCTACAAAAGAACTCCTGTATCAGCAAATGAGTGCACTGTTGGAAAATGCAAATAATGAATAACCATAAAAACCATTTTACAGATAATGTAGAATGGTTTTTTAAATTTCAAATAGTTTAATCTTC